>JAYUOQ010000296.1:0-3679 GCA_043760685.1 Armatimonadota bacterium
ATCAGCCGCTCCCATCCCCACTCGGTAAATCCCCATTCGAGCATTTGAGCAAGAGCACGAGTTCCCCAGCCTTCGCTTGCGTAGCTGCTTCGAATCCACATACCAATCTCTGCACACTTCCATGCAAACGGTCCGCAACGCAAGTGGAAGCCAGTTCCTCCCACTAAGGTGCTGCCATCCCAAATGCCAACCGTATAGTCGTCGTTGCCGTGATATCCACTGATCAGTCGACGTACGATCTTCTCGGTTTGGAATATCGTTTGACGGTCGCTTGCCCAGGGCATCCAGGGCTTTAGGTGTTCGTAAGACTCAAACGTCGCATATTGCAACTCGGCAACATCTTCGAGCGAATAGATTCGGAGGGTCATCCCGTCGCCCGTCCAAGTGAGGGGCGGTAGCCAATCGCTAGGTACTTCCACCTTACTTATCCATCGGTTCGGTCTGAACAATTTGCCAAGTCTTGCCAATCTTTTGCCAGACATCAAGGGAGCTAAAATCCACTTTCCTTGTCTTTCCGTCTTTTAGCTTAAACACGATAGACTCAGATATGTAGGCGGCAAAATTGGTTTTGACGGCCATGACCTTGTTGATCTTCGTTGTGAAAGACTGCTCTTTTGGAGCATCTTTAACCGACCAACTTCCGGTAATGCCATTAAGAAATTCCTTCTTAGTCATTGGCTTGGGACTTCCTTTAACCTTTGCCGTAAAGCTTTGCGCCAAGATGGAATCCATGGTTTTCTTGTCATGGGCAATAATCGCCCGATCCCATTTCAAATACATCGCGTTCAGTTCCTTTTGAACAGTGGCTGTATCTTGGACGAGCAGAAGGATCGGTGCGAGAATAAACATGGTTGAGTGAACAAATTATAGACGAAATAAAATAGCCACCCTTGAATTCAAGAGTGGCTCACTTCGTCAATATTGTTGGTCTACTTCTCGCGTGCGCCTTGCTTAATCCAAGCTTCAACTGCCGCAATTGTCTTGGCATCAAGCGCATGCTTCGGTGGCATCAGCTTCGGCTTACCCTTAAGAACTGTGTAAAGGACGCTCTTGGCTGGATTTCCCGCCACAATAACTTTTCCTTCTTTTCCGCCTTTCATAGCAGCCGCGTAGGAGCTCAAGTCAAGCCCTTCTGGTGCACCCGCACCGGCATGACATCCAGCACAAGCTTTGGTCATCGTTGCCTTAATGTCTTTGTTGTAAGTCACTACCGCGACTCTCGGAGCCGGACCCTTCGGCTTAGGTTTGCCTTGCGCAAATGAAAGAGTTGGGACTGTCACTGCGCCGACTAGCACGACGGCTAGCGCAAGAAATGCTGGATTTGATTTCATAATTTTCTCGATTTGAACTCTTGAATTATCGTATATTTCAACGTATTTTTTCAGAGTAAATATCCCAAATTGGGAACAAAGTTAGGTTCCAGCGTAATACAACGGATCAGCCCATCCACCGACAGGACATCGAACGACATCATCCAGGACCAACTTCGTTGATTCATGACGATGAAGAGAAGCCGAGATGCCAATTTATCGGAAAATGCTCCTGGTCAATCGGATTTTTTGGGCCTGGCACCGGCGCCATAGTTCTTGGAAATACTCTGGATGCTCACGCCGAAATTGCCTTTACCTGCATCGATGAACATCGGGTCAATGCCATAAACTCCGTCCAACTCGTCAGTCGGTAAGTTCGGCTTGCTTCGATTAGGTTGATCTTCGCAGCACCAAAAATTTCGAGCGAACCGGAAACTGGTTGGCCAAGTGCCGGCACCAACATTGACCCCACCGCTCGCCCAAGAATCTGAACGAAAGACAATTAGATTGGACTCAAAAACTCCACTTCTACACTTTACGAAGTCAGGCGAGTTGGTTTCCTGCAAGATACGAATCGCCCACCGCCCCGGATTGTAAATGGTGTTGTATCGCACCAGGGCACCATCGACCCCAACGAATGCAATTGGGCTTGTGCTTCCAATAAATGTGCAGTGTTCAATCGTGAGGTCTTTCGCCTCCGCGCGCTGTCCTTCGGCGACGCTTGCGATAGGTGGCCGAAAATATGGGAGTCCGGTGCTGCCACCGAGGTTGACCGATCGTTCTCCGCAATCCTCGAATCGGCTGGACATCACTTTGATGGATTTTGTTCCGCCCTTCATTTGAACTCCGTTGCTGCCACCGTTTTTGAAGGTGCAATCCACGACAATTCCATTTCGACATCCGACCAAATCGATCGCCGAGCCGCCCCATTTTTCGACTGTGCATTTTTCAATAGCAAAGCCTACTAAACCAGACAATTTAATGCCGTCGTGATTGCCCGCCGGGAGATCGGTAACGCGAATATTTTCTAGGTAAACGGCCTGCGAAGGTTTGTCAAGAGTGCCGCCATCATCAATGTTAAGTCCATTGTCTCTGGCGTTACGGATAGTCAAATTGCTGATCTCAACGAAGGAAATCTTGGAGAACTGGATCCCACTTCCTCCACCGACAAAAACTGGCGGGTTCTTTGGATCGGCAGCATCAATCACAATCGGATCTTTGACCGTCCCATGGAGGTTCTCGATATGCACTCCACCCTTATACTCGCCCGGCTCGAGCAGGATATGACGACCAGGCTTAGCGTCGCGAGCCGCAGCAACAAACTCAGCGCTGTTGTGAACATGAACAGTGTCAAATATTCCCAGTGCTAACCAAATCATCTCGCAAGTTCGTACTCCAGCGCCAGAATACCGGTGTTTTCATACAATCGTTGTCGCACCAACCGAATATCTCACCCGCCGCAACAATTAAGAAAGTTTCGGGTTTACTAACCAGCCCAATGAATGAAACCGAAGCCCTCATACGTGCCTATTTCGACGCTTTCAATCGCCACGATCTCGAGGGCATGCTCGCCACTCTTACCGAAGATGTCGCTCACGACATCAATGAAGGTGGTCGCGAGGTTGGCATCGATGCGTACCGGGCATTCAAAACCCGTATGGACTCCTGCTACCGCGAACAAGTCCGCAACCTGGTCTTCATGACCAACGGCAACCATGGCACATAACAGACGGCGGGCGAGATCAGGCTGGTGTATACACTGGAACCATAACATTTTCTCTTTCTGAACTTTTCGCTACAACCTCATTTGGTCCAGATGGCGTGGACACAGGAGCATGGGCCTAGTGAGTGCAATAAGCCGTTCTTCATTTGAAACATTAAGTCGTTTTTTGGGGCAGGCATATTCAAAGTACGCTGACGGTATGGGCGATGCCAACAAAAAGCCGGCGGCCCTCATTAAGTTGGAAGCCGCCATGTGTCGCTTGCGCGAAGCCACATTATTTCATGACGATGAATATACATGGATTTTCCCTACCTTTGGCACAAGCGATCTTGTTGGGCTTGGATTACAAAGTGCACGCTTTACTCAGCCCGCAGCTTCAGCCCCTGGTTTCATGACATGGACAAACCAAACATGGAATCCGGCATTTGAAGGTCCACCAAGCCCTGAGGGATGGCATATTTGGTATTACAACTCCTGGTCTTCCTATACGAATTCGCCACAATTTGGCAGTGAAGATGGGAATTACAGCACTAGAAAAAGTTACTTGTACCCTGTTCGTTATCGCGGAAGTGGTGTTTATGAGCGCGCACCGTACTGGAAGCACGCACGGTACATTTCTTTGCTCAATCCAACGGGTGGTACCATC
>JAYUOQ010000297.1:0-3675 GCA_043760685.1 Armatimonadota bacterium
ACTCTTGCCCAAAATGCCTGCCACCAGGGCGACATCAAAAGAATTCGTTGGTAAATACCAATGCCGATTAACTTGGCACCGTCGCTTAATCCACTTGGATCGGCCGAATTGACTGGATTGTTGTGACAGTAGGCATACCAGTTCCTGCCATCAAATGCCGGATCGCGGCTCAAGAATCGTCCGGTATCCGCGTCGTAGTACCTATGCCCAAGAAGCTTGTATCCACTCTCACCATCTTCTTGGTAACCGTGTCCAGCGGCAAAGCCCTTCTGCGTCGCGGTAGGATTGGCATGCGCGATGACTTTGCCAAACGCGTCGTACTCCGCAGTCTCAGTGACGTTGCCACTGTTCGACAAGCCTTTCATCGAGCCGAGCCGGTCAGACAGGATGGTGCTCGTCACGCCGCCAGATTTCTCGGAAATGCCGGGGACCATTGTCGCGACTCCGTCGCTTAGCACTGGCGCAGTGACGCCGACTCCGTTTCGCTTATAGGTTCGAGAGCCAATTGAGTTAGACTTTGAGGTCCGTGATCCTACTCCGTTGTAGCCGTAGGTTGTACTTGGAATTCCAGATCCCGAGATACTAGTTAGCCTATCCTCGTAGTCCCAATTAATGGTCCTAGCACCAGCACCGGTGATGGAGGTAGGTCGGGCACAACCGTCGTAATGGTAAGTTGAGCTTGCGGCGTACGAGCGGGTTATCTCGGTTAGCTTGTCAGCGATTCACGACTAGTTTCCTTCACTGCTTACTCCCAGCTTCGCCCAGCCTTCGCACTCGTACCTCGCGATTCGGCGGACAAGCAGACGTCGTAAACAGGTGCCACACCAAGATAACCCTGCCCACGGTAGTGGCTAGCCGATGGCACGCTCTCTTTCGTCCGCAACCTAAATTGCTGTGGCTCGCACGCGTCCTAATCCACCAGGTAGGGATTCAATTTCAATCTTACTAGTGGCTTGCCAGTTCACAATGCGACTTGTCATTCCAGATCAGCGGACTCATCCAACAACTGACTCTTCACTCTTCCTTTGAACACCTTGGCACAAATTGGACTACGATCATAATATCTTGATTCATCGGCATAAATCAGTAAGGCGCGTCCGGGCAAATAGAAATATATCGTATTTCGTAGCTTCCGGCTTTCCACAATATCAGCCAATTTCGTTGGATTGATTTTCGCGGTAAAGACTGCTGGACATTTTTCATAAAGTGACTCAAATACAAATATTCTTTTATTTGCAATGGTCTCTACACAATATGCTGAACTCGACTTCAATTCTAAGAAATTCGGGGATTCCCACACCTGCCTTTTTACTTCGCTAAATCGAGGTAATCCATTCTGTTTTAGTAATTGATCTACTTCGTCTCGAACCACCATCCACACTTCCGAAGCAAGACAAACGTCCGTAAACCCAAGTTTCTCAAAGAATTTCTGATATTGGCGTGGCGACATAGCTCTCCGAATAAGTCTACTTAGTTACCATAATGTGTACTCACAATGGGATTTTGACGTAACGCCATTTGAACCAAGCGGAGGGTCATAATGTCAGATTGACCCAAAACGAAAGGCACTTTAACATTCAAAGTTCTGCACGGCTTCTCTTGTACGCCATCGATTCCCTTCGAGGAACATATTCCAAATCTACAACTTTGCGATCACTTTGAAAAAGAAGGTAGCTTTGTTCCATTTTTCCAAGCTGAAGCATTTTTTCCACCATTTGGCTCAGATTGTGATACAAATTTAGCCTTTGGCCAAGGTCACTTTCCATTAAATAGTCAATATTAAAACTTATTTGAATTGATCTGTCTCTTCCAAACCACAGAACTAACATGGAAATACCTAGACCTGGACATTTCATGCCTTCAACCCTTAAGGCACCATATTTTCCCAGGCGTAAATCGTCAATCAAGGGTACTTCGGGTTCACCGTTGGAACTCCAGTCAATCAAGTCTCTTGATCCAAAAACATACCCCTTTAAATTATCCAGTTTAGTTACGATCATGATTCAAATTAAGGGCCAAATAGACCACCAAGCCACCCACCAGCTTCTTCGCCGGCAGCTCCGCCAAGCGAACCAAATATTGCACCCGCAAGTAATGCTCCAACCAAAGGTCCAAATGGTCCAAAGATTGGAGTGAGTAACCCGCCAAGTAATGCACCTCCAACAGCTACACCAAATTGCCAACCTGCGATTCCGCCAGCAAGACCCAAACCAAGTTCAATTCCGGTTTGAAACGGACGATCTGAATGGGCTATTTGATATCCGTCGGCAATCGCGGTTGCCGCAAGAATTAATCCTCCTCCACGTCTTCCCAGTTTACCGAGGCGATTAAGCAAGGCATTGGAATTTCCTCCAGTACCTGTTTTGACTTGTCCCCCCCTACTGGCGTTGAATCCGTCAATGCCTTCTCGCCAAATTCTGGGAGATCTCAAAACTGTACGCTTTGTTAATGCGTCTCTTTCGGGATTAAAGCCCTTTATCTTAGGAAACTTTGCCACTTCTCTCTCGTACCTGCCCCGAATAAATCCACCTACGAATAGGTCAAGACCAGCGGCCTGCCCGGCATATACTGCATAACTTTGTTGCGGATCGAGACCGTTCGGATCCGTCAAAGCGGTCGGTCTATTCTCGCAATATACGTACCAATTTCTACCATCGCGAGCAGGATCCCGGCTCAGAAACCGGCCGGTCTCAGGGTCGTAGTATCGATGGCCGAGCAGCTTATAGCCACTTTCACCATCTTCTTGGTAGCCAAAGCCTCCAGCAAAGCCCTTCTGCGTCGCGTTCGTTCCTGTCCGCGACACGACCTTCCCGAACGCATCGAATTCGGCGGTATCCGTAACTGTTCCGGCATTGGTCAGACCTTTCATCGAACCCATTCGGTCCGAGAGGATGGTGCTGGTTACTCCACCAGATTTCTCGGAAATGCCGGGGACCATTGTCGCGACTCCATCGGATAAAACAGGCGCAGTGACCCCGACTCCGTTCCGCTTATAGGTTCGAGAGCCGAGGGTATTGGATTTTGAAGTTCGTGATCCGACCCCGTTGTAACCGTAATTGGTACTGGGAACTCCACCACCACTGAGATTCGTCAGACGGTCTTCAAAGTCCCAGGTGAACATTCTGGTTCCGCCAGAACCAGAGATCGTTGCGGTTCTTCCGCAGCCATCGTACGTATAGGTCGAGTTTGCCGCGTATGAGCGGGTTATGCCAGTTAGCTTGTCGGCGAAGTCGTAGGTGTAAGTATCGGTCCCAGCGTTCGAGATTCGGCTTGTTCGGTTTCCGTTGTTATCGTAGTTGTAGGTATTCGAGAGCGAACTGCTGTTTTCCGTCTTCAACTGGTCAATCTCGTCGTAGGTGTAACTCGTCAAGAGCGAATTCACGATTTTCGAACCCAAGTTGTCCCGCCAAGTCGGGATAACGCCGACACGTTATTCGCTGGATCGTAGTTATACGTCTCTTGGACCTTAAGACACTGGCTTCTCCCAACGTCACCTCAAAAAAGACTGCCTTTTTGGCAGTCTTTTTCAAGGACTCTTGTTCAACGTAGATGTCGGAGCCAGTGCCACAACAAGATAACCCAGCCTGTAAGATAACAGTTGGATGGGATTGGTTGGAATTGTGCTCGTACCCAGCTAGAGGCATTGTTCTCGTGCGTGAGATAGAGCTCCAGCCA
>JAYUOQ010000298.1:0-3658 GCA_043760685.1 Armatimonadota bacterium
CAACTGGCTCTATCAACTCTTGCACGAGATACAACCGTATCCGATGTAAATGTTCAGACTGGAACCCACGCGGCAGGAAATCTCGGTAGTGTTCAGGATGCTAATCTCGAGAATGCATTTAAGGTAGCCAGTGGCAACTTTGGTGCAATGGGAACTATCGCAGCATCGAACATGACCGTTTCACTTCCAACGGATCAAGGAACCATCACAGGCTTTACGTTCTCGGCAACTTGCAAAGTAACCGGGGCCTTGCCAACATCGATCCTTGCCTATGCTCTAAATTTGAGCACAAACAAGTATGATTTGTTGACCTCAAAAGGGACACTTCCTGGATTTAACAAGGTTCTTAGCTTCAGGCTATCTAAGGATGTTGGCAAGTATATTGCTGGCGACGGATCAGTAAAGGTCATCCTTCGGTCGGTCGTTCCAAAGCGATTTGGCACCACGCCAAATCAGCTATCCATTGGTTACGCAAAGGCTCGCTACTCAATTAGACCATCGTTCTAAGATTGGTCTTAGACCCCTCGGATAACTGTAAATATTCGAGGGGTTTCTTTATGCCCGAATTGGTTCACCCGTTTGCACTCGCCATAGGGCCGCGTAGAGTCCGCTATTGGACAAAAGTTGCTCGTGGTTCCCGCTCTCGGTGATGTGCCCCGATTCCAAAACCCAGATGCGATCAGCGTCACGAACGGTTGAAAGCCGATGTGCAATCACGATTGATGTTCGGCCTTTCGTAACTTTTGTCAGTGATCGTTGGATGGCTGCTTCGGTTTCATTGTCAACAGCCGAGGTGGCTTCGTCCAGAACGAGGATTGCTGGGTCTCGAAGTATCGCTCGAGCTAGTGACAATCGTTGACGTTGTCCACCAGATAGCTTTTGTCCACGCTCTCCGACTACTGTGTCGTATCCTTGCGGCAAATCGAGAATGAACTCATGGGCTTCTGCAGATTGTGCGGCAGCTTCAATTTCACTTTGTTTGGCGTCAGGTCGCCCATAGGCAATGTTCTCTCGTACTGTGCCATGGAACAGGAAAACATCCTGGCTAACATAACCCATACAATCTCGCAAACTTGTATAGGCCAGAGATTTGACATCTTGATCGTCAATTGAAACTCTGCCGCTTCTAGCATCGTAAAAACGGAGCAACAGCCGGATCACGGTGGATTTACCCGCTCCCGTTGCTCCGACAATTGCATGAGTTTCTCCAGCCGGAATAGTCATAGTTATTCCTTGGAGAATATCAGCACCGTCACCGTAGCCGAATGAGACGTTTTCCAGCCGGACATTGCCTTTGACTGGCTTAGCGATTTCCTGCACTCCTTCTGGCATTGTTGGCTCGACATTTCTAAGATCGAATATTCGTTTGACTGACGCCATTGCTCGCTGATATTGGTCTAAGGTTTCGCCCAATCCAGTGAGTGGCCAAAGGAGCCTTTGGGTCATGAAAACGAGCACAGAATAGATACCGACTTGCATCTTGGTGTTGAGTACTAGCCAACCGCCAATTAGGAGGGTGCAAGTAAAGCCCGAAAGAATCACCATACGTATGAGCGGAACAAAAGCAGCCGAGTATCGAATTGCATCTTGGTTTGCGATTCTGTAATCGTTGGATACTTTTTCAATTCGGGTTGCCTCGCGGGTTTCAGCCGTAAACGCTTTGATCGTCATGATGCCTCCCAGATTCGTATTGATTGTCGAACTGAGTTCAGCGACTGCTTCCCGCACCTTCGCATATCTTGGTTTAAGACTGTGCTGGTACCGAATAGAACCTAATACGATAATTGGTATTGGAATAAATGCGAACAGAGTGAGCAAAGGCGAACTGGCGAAGAAGACCGCTCCGACAAATATGATGTTCCAAAATACGACAATAATCGAGCTTGCGCCGCCATCAAGAAACCGTTCTAACTGGTTGATATCATCGTTAAGGATGCTAAGAAGTCCACCGCTGGTCGTGTCCTCAAACCAAGCAACTTCAAGATTTTGAACATGACTATAGAGGTCTGTTCGCAGCTCGTGTTCAATGGTTTGTGATAGGTTTCGCCAGGTCAGAGCGCTGAGGTAACCAAAAAGGGATTCGAAAATCCAACAGAAGGCATTGGCAATTGTGAGGAGCAGAAGTTGTTGCCATCGGTCCGTAATGCCAAATTGGACGGCAAAGAATGATCCTTGTCCCCGGACAATGACATCAATCACGGCACCGATGAGGATCTCGGGAACGACGTCCATGACCTTTCCAAGCGTGCTGTATGTGGTTGCAAGAATGACCTTGCTTCGATGGGGTTGCGCGTATTGCCAAAGGCGCTTGAGCCCAGGTGTTTCTTGTGGCATGTCCTATAACTGTGGCATAAGTTCGAATGTGTTGGCTGACATTCAATCAACTTTAGTATCCGCCTGATTCCTGTGATACAATTCTTTCGTGATCGCATTTATCGCAGCAGCAATAGCCTTTCAGCCCGACAATGTTTTGACTCCAAAAGAAGCCAAAGCTGGCTTTAAGCTCCTGTTTGACGGAAAAACAACCAATGGCTGGCATAACTTCAAGGCCAAAGGAGTTAGATCCGGTTGGACAATTACCGACGGCGTTTTGGCGAGTACCGATCCGGCCAATGCCGGCGATATCGTATCCGAAGATAAGTTTGATTGGTTCGAATTATACGTTGACTATAACGTCTCGAAGGGTGGCAACAGCGGGATCATGTTCAGAGTTGCTGACGATGGTGATGCGACATGGCATAGTGGTCCAGAGATCCAAATAATGGATCGAGATGTCGATCCGAAGGGACAGCTAGCGGGTTACCTCTATCAGATTTATCCTTCTCATGATGAAGCCGTAAAGCCACCTGATGCGACCAAGCCTCCGGGAGAATGGAATCGGCTTCATATCATCGTGAGTCCGAAGAAGTGCGAGACATTCATGAATGGAGTTAAGTACTACGAGTATGTTTACGGCAGCGCGGACTTTTGGGATCGAGTCAAGAAAAGTAAGTTTTCAGAATTTCCTGGCTTCGGAAAACTCGACAAAGGATCAATAGCCATTCAGGGCGATCACGGCCTAGTATCATTCAAGAATATTAAGATTCGTCCGATTAAAGCTTCACGCTGATAGGCGTTAGTTGCTCGGCGGATGGATCAGATAGCTTCGTGATATCAGTTCAGTTGCCCCAGTTTTGTCATCTGGGGCAAGTTGACCGTCAAGAACTAATTCGTCTAGCATTCGCTTTAAGTCGCCAATCTTTTTCCCGGATGGGAGCCCTGTGAGTTTCATGATTTCTTCGCCCGATAGTGGACTGGCAAGCTTTTCGATCGGGGTTGCTAGTTGAACCCGGTTAATGGTTTCCCTTATCTCGGCGATATCAAAAACTCGAACCCCTACTTTTAGGGCATTTGCATCGGCATCTACGAGAGTGAGGAGGCCTTCCAAGTCGGTTCCAAGATCCTTGATCAGTCGCCTTGCTGCCGAATCAGAAAATACCGGTGCGCTTCCAAGGCGCATGTGATTCTTAACCAAAGTGCAAACTCGGTTAGTGTCGTCAGCTGAAACCTTCCAGCGATGAAGAATTTGACGAGTCATGTCGGCACCGAGTGCTTCATGACCAAAGAACCGAGTATTTCCAGCATCGTCGATGGTTCTGGTTGTAGGCTTTCCAACATC
>JAYUOQ010000299.1:0-9586 GCA_043760685.1 Armatimonadota bacterium
CGTAACGAAGTCAGCATAAGCAACTTTCCACGATCCACCGTGGTGTGCCGCGTGACCAACGACTTTTTTCTTCTTGATGATGATTGAATCGTTGGCCATTAAGCAGCTTTCTCCTTGACGGAGTTCTCCATTTCACTGAAGCCCGGTCGCACGACCGGATCAATATTTCTTCGAGCAAACTCCACACAGGTAATTGGCGCTTCGCCTCTGGCAAAACTAAAGAGCGCATGCCGAATACAGTTCATGTACATCCCTTCACTACCTAGTCGTAGTTCCATCGCTTTTGAAATTGGACTCAAGATTCCGTAAGCAAGCAAAATTCCTAAGAACGTTCCAACCAGTGCAGCCGCAACCGACTCACCGATCGCCCCAGCGTCGCCGCCGATCTTACCCATGGTAATGATAACGCCGAGAACTGCCGCAACAATTCCAAACCCTGGCATGGCATCAGAAGTCGTTTGCATTGCTTGAGATGGGAGCAAAGCCGCGTGATGAGCAACTTCAAGGTCAAGCTCCATCATATCACTGAGGTCGTGAGGACCAACTGATCCCGAGAGAATTACCTTCAACGTGTCGCAAAAGAAGTCGCAGGCATGATGATTGTTGATGAACGTCGGATACTTACCTAAAATGTCTGATTTGACTGGTTCTTCAATATGCTTTTCAAGGCCAAGCAATCCTTCCTTTCTGGCAACATTAAAGAGCTGATACATCATCTTTAAGAGATCGCCAAAAGCAGCTTTTGTGTAGGGATCGGGTTTCATCAAACCCATCGCACCCTTAATCGCCCCAGTTACGCCTGCCATTCCGTGGCCAGCCATCAATGAACCGAATCCCGCACCAAAGAGGATAATCATTTCGTTGATCTGGATAAGCACCGCCATGTTGCCATGGTGCATCACGTACCCGACGATGACCGCGGCAATAACAATAACTATTCCAATAACTGTAAACATCTAGACCCGATTCCCCTCAGGACAGTTGTTCCACCAGGTAGTGGAAATGACAGGTGGTAAATATACGGGGTTCTGGAAAATTCGACTTGAGTTGAAATGCTGGTCAAACCCAAAAAATAGGTTGATTGCAATCGAAATCAAGCATGCAAATCCTACAAGGAAATCTCCGCTTCGCTTTCGAACCCCTGCTAGGATCACATTTCCTACGAACATCCCCGCGGAAAGGATGATCGACGCAACAAGTACTGAAGACCGATTTTCTCCAAGTGACAATGTCTGCAAGGGAACGAGGGAAGCAAAGACCAAAATGATCCTAACCGCGATGAAGTCATCTTCACTCAACTCCTTCCAGCCCGCTTTTGCCTTAACTTTGAGAGACTTTTTCAATTGATTTCGAACTGTCCGTTCCTTGCATTCCGATCGTCCGAATAGGTTCGAAAAGCTCGCCCATACCTATTCACTTCTACAACATAATGGCGATATCATGGGTTGGCCAACTCATGCAAAACAATATAGTTTATGCCAACACCCACCCACGAGAAAAAGGTGATTACTGCATCAATGGGTCGCAGACGCCATAGTAAGATAATAAGGTTCGCGACAGCAAAGAATGGTGAAGAATATCCAAAGAGATTCATAGGAATGGTCCAGGACTGCATATGAAAAAGCCACCAGAACCACAAGAATGAACCCAAGCAAAATATGCCCCGGATTATCTGCAACTCATTCTTCCAAACAAATTTCAAGACCAGAAAAACTGAATTTCTTAATAGAGCTCGCACGGCATATTCAATTCTTCAAGATGGGCGATCAGTGCATCCGCATGCGCCTTATCCCGAGTCTCGACAACGCACGAAATAGTCACTCGGCTAAAGTTCGGCTTACCAAAGGTTCGCTCATGACTAATCTGTTTGACACTTGCACTCAGTTCCGCGATCGCATGGGTTAGCTTTTCAAGTCCTCCGGGGCGATCAGAAATCTCACATCGAAATCGAACCAACCGCCAATCGCAACGAAGTCCATAATTAATCACTCGCCCTAAAACTGATGGGTCAATATTTCCACCGCAAAGGACAAGTACAACCTTTTTGCCTTTCAAACTACCAAGCTTTCCAGCAATAAGTGCGGCCAGTGGAGCCGCTCCGGCCCCTTCGACTACCCCTTTCTCAATCTCAACGAGTCGAAGAATCGCTAAAGCGATGTCCTTTTCGTTGACGGTAACAACTTCGTCGACATATTGTTTGGCAAGCGCAAATGCATTCGCCCCAACACACGGAACGGCCAGCCCATCGCCAAGCGTATCCTCCATCTTAACGAGCACGGGACCTCCAGCCTCTTGGGCAGCCCTAAATGAAGCAGCAGATTCTGGCTCAACGCCGATGATTTGCACATTTGGCTTAAGAGTTTTTACCGCCAAGGCTAACCCAGCTATCAATCCGGCTCCACCAATTGGAAGAATAATAGCCTCAACGTCAGGAACTTGATCCAAAATCTCGAGCCCCATAGTGCCAGCCCCAGCAATGACATCAATACCATCAAACCCGTGAACATAGGTCAGTCCTTCGCTCAAAACATATTCATCGGCCTTTTGCTTTGCTTCTGCGATGTTGTTGCCAAAGAGTTCTACCTTGGCACCAAATTGGCGGCATCGTTCTTGTTTCACCATCGGGGCAATAACCGGCATGACGACCCGAACCGGAATACACAGGAGCTTTCCGTGGTAGGCAAGAGCCAGGGCATGATTCCCAGCCGAAGCGGCCACAACGCCTTTTCGACGCTGGTCTTCGTTCAACAACATTAGAGCATTGCGCGCTCCACGTTCCTTGAAGGAGCCGGTTTCCTGCAAGTACTCCATCTTGCAATAGATATCGCAGTCGAACATCGTGCTGAATATTGGAGAAGGACTGCACGGGGTGACGTTGATTCCCGGAAAAATCCGCTCCTTTGCGGCTAGAATTTCGTCAAAAGTTGGCCTCATTGCGCTAACTGAGAGTTTACAGGTTAAGATAACCAAATGTCTCAAATTACTCGTGTTGTCCTCAACGAAGAACCGTTTCCAACGGACAGTGGTAGCGCAAGTTGGAACGGGGGCAGGCTCGATGCGAAGTTTGTGAATCACCCCAATTCAAAATTGAGACCTTTTTTCGCCGTTTATTCCCTGGTTTTGAATCTAGACAAACCACTAAAGACGAGGATACATGTGACCGCTGACGAACGCTATATGTTGTTCGTGAACGGCCAATTAGGAGGTCGTGGAAGTGAAAGGGGCGACGAGGAGCACTGGTTCTTTGAATCTTATGACCTCAACCTTCCAATTGGAGAGCATCGCATATCTGCCTGGGTTTGGTCGTTGGGCGACGTACATGCACCCTATGCACAGGTAATGGTTCGACACGGATTTTTGTGTGTAGCTGACGATCCAAGTCGAAAGTCAGTCCTGACGACCGGACACGCCAACTGGAAGTGTTGCGAAATGGAAGGAATCGAGATGATTCCTCACACTTCAACTTACTCAGTGGGAGATCGATTTCGTTTCCATGGCGATAAATTCAAATTTGATTCGATTGCTGGCCCAGCTAAATGGGTCGATTGTGTTAAAGGCGAAGATCCGACCTTGCCCGGGGCTAATGATCTAAGTCCAATTCGACTTCTGAGGCGAGCCACTTTGCCAGCCATGATGTCTCGAACATGGCAATCCTTTTCAGTAAGACATATCGAAGATTGTGTTGGTTATGATACGGCAAGTGTAACCATCGAATCGAAGAACGACCTATCCGATCAACACGAGAAATGGCGCTCGTTCTTACTCGGCAACAGCTTGACCATTCCGCCTCATACAAGGCGAAGAGTAATTATTGATTTGAATAACTATGCTTGCTCATACTGGCACTTAACAACTTCTGGTGGCAAAGAATCAAAGGTACGAATCAATTTCCAGGAAGCCCTCATTAAGGACTTCAAAGATGGAAATAGAGGCAACCGTGATGAGGTCAATGGTGGTCACTTTGTGATGATGTGGTCACGGGCTCTCGGGTTTGGAGACGAGGTATTGCCTGGTGGCGGGAAGGCAGAATCCTATACTTGTCCATGGTGGTTGGCGGGCCGCTACATCGAGATTTACGTTGAAACCAAAGATGAGGCCATAACTCTTGAAGGATTTCGATTAGAAGAGACTCACTACCCAGTCGTGCCACAAACGCCACCTTTCCATTGCTCTGATGATACATTAAACAAAATCGCAGACATCTGCATCCGAACCCTCCAAATGGACGCACATGAAACATTTTATGACTGTCCTTATTTCGAGCAACTTCAATACGTTGGAGATTCAAGAATTGAGTCAATGGTCATGATGGCGATAACCGATGACAACCGGCTGTGTGCAAAAGCCACTGACCTTTATCGCTGGTCAATCGGCTACCGTGGGTTAACTCAATCTCGATATCCTTGTCGCACTCGTCAGTACATTCCCCCATTCTCCATTTGGTGGGTGCTCATGGTACACGATCAGCACCTTTGGCGAGGCGATAAAGCGTTCTTGCGGCAACTATTGCCCGCCGTTCGTACTGTACTGTCGTTCTTCGAACAGTTTATTGATCGAGACAAATATTCGCCTGGGTTCGGATTGCTCAAATCACCGGATCAATGGAATTTTGTCGACTGGGTTTCGGCATGGGAAAGTGGGGTGCCACCAGGCGGTCGAAATGGGCATAGCATTGTAATCAATATGCAATTGCTATTGGCATTGGAAGCAGCCGTGGAACTCGAAGTATCGTACGGAAAAAACCAATCCCACCGCCCCCTCCAAATATGGGCTCAAGACTTACGTATCGCAATTAAGCGGAACTTCAACGAAGAAGGTCTATTACTTGATGCTCCTGGAGTAATAACCGTCTCCGAGCAACAGCATGCATTGGCCCTTCTTACACATGACCAAGAACTTCAACGCGCGGGAGGCAAGTGGTATTCAAAGCAACGTGACGCTACAAAAGCGACCTATTACTTCCAACACTACCGCCACGAGGCCCTCGCTAAACTTGGGCGTGCTGATCTGATCCTGGCTAACATCCGTGACCAATGGGGAGATATGATCAGAAACGGACTCAAGACAACCATCGAGATGCCCGAACCAGGCAGGTCAGACTGCCACGCTTGGTCAGCTCATCCCCTTCTTCACCTACAAACAAAAATCCTCGGACTAAATCCCCTTTCTCCTTTTAACTTTGAATTCAATCCTCAATTAGTGGATTTAGAGTGGGCAGAAGGATACATTGCGACTGGAAAGGGTCCCATTCACGCCCGAGTCGAAAAACGAGGAAAGCTCAGAAAAGCTAGCTTGGTGATTCCGGATGGCGTGACAATTAAGGTCCCAAAGCTCAAATTGATGATAACCGGACCAAAAACCACAAGCTTTGAACTCTAATATGAAAGCATAAGTCTTTTAAAATCGAATACATCGACAAAAAACCTTTAACACTGAACTAAAGGAGGACCCTGCCGGTTTGGCACAACATTTGCCAAATACTGTTTCGTGGACTTACGAACGATTGTATCTGCGACAATGATTGCTTCCCTTGGGATACTGACGACTCTAACAATATATGTCAGCAATTCTCGCGAAGATGATGCAGCAATAGCAGCTAAGATAAAAACGGAAACCCAACGTGCTCCGGAAATATCCTATCCTGACAAGGATATAAGGGGCCGAAAGATCCCTTCATTCGACTACCTAGTAGTTTTTCCAGACTGTACATCTTGTTCCGATTTTCGGATAAAGGCGGGTCAATTTATGGACACCAAAACCCAATTAATCTTTTTGATCCTAACGCCAGATACCAAGAACATCAATCTTCTTCTAAAAAACCCGAGATACTTTGTCGTCCAATACAAACAAGATTCCATCTATTCAAAAATCGACAAGGGGTTCTACGCAAGATGAAGACCAAAGCATTTACGCTAGTTGAAGTCAGCTGTGCAATCATCATACTCGGAATCACAACGTCAGTCCTTGCTCCAGTTTTTGCAAGTTTCAAGTTGAAATCTAATGCTTCATTGGCTAAAACCAACCTACACAATTTCTGGGTCGGCATAAAGCTATACCAATCCAACTATGACGAAAAGGTTCCTTATGGACTTCCTCAAGATATGGGATTGCCGCCGGAAGCGGCCAATTTCGGAAATTTTGTCAATCAATTTACTGGTGACGCAGGACACACCTGGACGACGAAATCCAAGTTCCTGCCCTGTGGCAAAAATGTAGGCTCTGAAGACTTTCATGGAATTGGATACATGCCACTAGTAAAGAGCGACTGGCCATCAGAAATAATTGCTCGTAAAGGGGAAACGGTGTTGATGTACGATAAGAATTGCAACTTACCCGATACCAGGGTAATGTGCCAGTTTTGCGACAAAAGATCAATTGGTATAACGCTCAATGGCACAATCAAGGATAGAATAAATTCGGATTGGAAAGTATACGATCAACACTTTTATCAATAACAAATTACTATACTCAATGGAAACTTCAAAATGAAAATGCCAACCTTAAAGCCCGTATTCAACCTCGCTCTGTTTACCCTTGTCTCATCTATTGCATTTAGTGATACCCTCGGTCAAGTGTGTCAGTACTGCCACCAACTTCCAAAACCAAACCCCATGTGTGTTACTGGCGAAACATCACCAACATTTCAATTTTGCGGTGCTGAAACTTGGTACCGACAAGGTGCCATAGACTGTAAGCAATTTGACAACGTCACCGTGTATTGCGCAAACGGAAATACGATAACCTATACCGAGGAACGATGGTATGGAGCGGGTACTACTTGTGCGGCCCAAGGTTCATCTGGAAATCATGCTTGTCACTAGTAGAAATCAATGGCGGCAACTGATAGTTGTCGCCGTTACAATTTGCTTTGTCGCGAGCTACGCAATTTTTATCTTACAAAAGGATTCACTATCTAAGGCTTCCGATCGATTTGGAAAGGCTCTTGTTTCATCTGATGTTGCAACTCTTTGGAGTTTTGTTCCTGATGACGAACGGAAGTTCTACGGATTGGATGAAAGCAAGTTCGCTCAATATTGGAAAGAGATTGTGCAGCCTAAGCTCAAGGATGTTGATACCTACGTGTTGGAGGCATCGGCATCAAACGGCATCACGGTCGTTGCTAAATCTTCACATCAAGGTAAAGATGCCAAGTCGTTTGGCATGTTAGTTTCGGGCCAGCGAGGTCATTACTTCGTACCTTATATTGTCGCAACGTCTAGCATACATTCTGCGTCAAACGAACTCGGTCCAGGAAAGATCAAGAAGTCTGATCGATTTCAACACTATGCCAAATGGATCGAAGAGAATCAATCAAAGTTTAGGTCGCTTGGAATTGGCAACATGCGTAGAGGTCCATTGTATCAGAACGAATCACTCGAAGAAATCAAGCAAAAGTTTATGGAAACGGCGTCCGAAGAGCTTGCTCGTGAAAAGGCGCTAAGAGCCCTCTAACTCTCATCGCGGTGCATCTTAAATTCACCGCAATGAGAATTGAATTTTTAGCTCAGATCAATTTTGGGCTCCGCGTCGCAACCTTTTCATTTTTGGGCCAATATTCCGCACTCGGTGCTTGAGATTAGCCTCAATTGGGCGGTAAGGTATGCCAATGCTAAAAACCATGGGGCTGTCAAAGCAGTACGATGCCACCGTCGCTTTAAGTCCGCTCGATCTCTTAGTTGAGAGCGGGGAGGTGATCGGGGTTGTTGGAGAAAACGGTGCGGGCAAAAGTACCCTGATGAAGTTGCTCGCCGGCATTGTTCAACCTACCCAAGGTCACATCGAATGGAATGGGTTGCCGGCTCGGTTTCGAGACGCAAACGACACTTCTGCAGCGGGAATTCAGATTGTTCATCAAGAACTCAACCTGATTCCAACTCTATCGGTTGAGGATAATATCTTCCTTGGCCAAGAACTTGGCAAAGCATTTGTAAATAGGGCTGAAACCCGGAGACTCGCTTCCAATCTCCTTGAAAAGGTAGGAGCCAAGTTTGCACCTACCGCGCAATGCGAAGATCTTTCCATTGCGGAGCAGCAACTGGTTGAAATTGCAAAAGCGCTCTCAAAGGAAGCCAAGCTCATCATTTTTGATGAACCAACAGCAGTTCTAAGCGAGCCAGAATCTGAAAAGCTTTTTGAGATTATTGGTTCTCTGAAGGAACAAGGCGTCGCAATCCTATATGTCTCTCATCGATTGCCCGAAGTTCTTAAGATATGCAGCAGAATCGTTGTGCTCCGTGACGGCGAAAAAGTTGCCGATCAATCTCCAGAGGGACTGTCAGAGTCTGATCTCGCCGATCTCATGGTTGGTCGTAAACTTCAAGATATCTTTCCTGAGCGGGTTCCTCATTCAACTGAAGTTGCAATGAGTGTGAGTAGCCTAAACGTTCCTGGTTATTGCCAAGATATTAGTTTCTCAGTACGAAAAGGAGAAATTCTTGGTTTTGGAGGTCTTATCGGGTCTGGACGAACAGAAGCCTGCGAGGCGATTTTTGGTGTCCGATTTGGAACCGGTAATGTGACAATTGAAGGAGCTTCAATCGGGAAATTCACTCTTCAAAACGCTTTAAAATATGGCATTGCCTATGTGTCCGAGGATCGGAAGGGCAAGGGTCTCGTGGTCTCAATGAGTATTGATGAAAACATTTGTCTCGCCTGCCTTAAGGAGCTAAATTCAGCGGTAAAAAGACACCAGACTGGCCAAAAGTGGATTGAGGATTTGAAAATTAAGGTTTCAGATTCGACGCTGCCCATGACATCACTGTCAGGTGGAAATCAACAAAAGTGTTCGGTAGGAAAGTGGCTTGAAACAAACCCGAAGGTCATTATTCTCGACGAGCCAACCCGGGGAATAGATGTTGGTTCAAAGGCAGAGATGTATCGCTTAATTGCTGACCTAGCTAGCAAGGGTCTTGCGGTGGTTGTTATCTCAAGCGAAATGCCAGAGCTCATCGGACTTGCTCATCGAGTGGCGGTCTTTAGAGAAGGCAAAATTGTCGGTGAACTCGCAGGTGAGCAGATCAGTGAAAATGGAATTATGTCGCTAGCGGCTGGCGTAAAAAGTGAGGTGGCGGCGTGAAACGATTTGTACAACAATATGCCGCATTACTTGCCCTCATTGTACTTTTTGCCTTTTGCATCATATGGCTGAAAGAACCCTTCTACGGCCCTGAGAATTTGCGGAACATTCTTTCCCAAAATGCCTCCAAAGGCATGATCGCAGTCGGAATGACAATCGTCATCATTGCCGGTGGAATAGATCTTTCGGTCGGAAGCATGGTGGGCTTGCTTGGTGTTTTATGCCTCCTAAACCTCAACAAATCAGAAAGCATCCCAATGGCCGTTGGCGTAGCTGTTCTCGGTGGCGGAATCCTTGGCCTCATCAATGGCATGCTGGTTTCGTTCGGTCGTATCGCCCCTTTCGTTGCGACTTTAGCTGGCCTCGGAGCATTTAGGTCCCTTGCCCTAGCAATCACAAATGCGGGGCAAGTAACGACTACCAATCCGATATTTGAAAAAATTGCGAGCGGAGGACTTCCCGTTCCTGGCGTGCTTTCCGCATCGGGTCGGCCTTTAATCATTGTCTGGC
>JAYUOQ010000300.1:0-9581 GCA_043760685.1 Armatimonadota bacterium
TCAGAGTCTCGGCTCTGTCTTTGAGCTTATCAAGGAAGCTTCCTTCTTTTGTTGCTTCACCAACGACATCCTTAACTTTGTCGACCGCGTCTCCGCCAAGTTCTTTTGCCTTTTCTCCGGCTTCTTTTGCTTTAACTAAAGCATCGTGCCCGAGTTCCTTTGCCTTGTCTGCAACATTTCCAGCAACGTCCTTACCTTTCTCCAATGCCTCTGCGGCTGTATCTTTAATATCCATTTTAAACTTCCTTAGCAAGCAGTTTGAATTTCAAACTGAACTCTAATTCTATCTTACGTACGATCTCATTGTTCCGTTAAGCTTTTTTCCGAAATAGCGTATCGGCAAAAACGCCAATAAAGATGACGATTCCCATGACGGCAAATTCGAGCGATGAAGGAATCCCGAGGAGGTTAATCAGGTTTCGTAAGACCTGTAGCAATGTGGTTCCAAGGACCACACCAATTATCGATCCTTCGCCGCCTCTTAATGAGCACCCACCGAGTACTGCGGCGGCGATTGCATACAACTCATAAAAGTTGCCGTGGCTTGAAGGTGAGATCGAATTGGTATAAAAGGCGAAGAGAATCGTGGCTATACCGGTTGTGAAGCCGCAAATGATATATGCAGTCGTAATGACGCCGCGAGAGTTAATTCCGGCATATCTGGCTGATTCTTCGTTGTAGCCCGATGCAAAAAGGTATCGACCGTAGATGCTCTTGTGAAGTACGAAATAAGCAACGACACCCACAACAACCATCAGGATGATGGGATTCGGTATTGAGCCAAAGCTATTGCCCACACTTAATTCGCGGAGCCATTCAAAGCCCTTAGCATCGCCAAAGCCTTTCGTCTCGTCGTTTGTCACGTATCTTGCTAGACCCCGGTAGAGCAACAAACCACAAAGCGTAACGACGAATGGCTGCATTTTGGCGCGGGTGACCAAAATACCATGGCCCCAACCTAGGGCGCTCGCCCCCGCGAGTACCAAGACAATGGATATCATCGGAGAAACGTTGTGACCAACGAGCAGGATGGAGAGCAGTACGCCCATGAAGGCGACGACCGATCCGATCGAAAGATCGATACCTCCAGTGATGATGACAAACGCCATCCCGATGCTCATGATTCCGTAGATACCAATCAGTCGCCCGGTGTTTTGCAGATTCTCAATAGAGAGAACATTTGGATTCTTAACGAAGCTAAAACCGACGAGGACAATAATAATGATCAGGATTCCGAGTTCTTTTCCACGTGCCTTCAACTTAATGTCCTCCGGTTGCAAGTTTCATAATGGATTCCTCGGTGACTTCGCTTCGGGCTAACACCCCAGTCAGTTTTCCCTCGTGCATAACTGCGACTCGGTCGCTCACATTAATTACCTCTTCCATATCACTTGAAATCATCCAAATCGCAGTTCCTGTCGAAGCGATCTCTCGCAGTTGGGCATAAATTTCAGCCTTAGAACCGACATCAATGCCGCGTGTGGGCTCGTCGACAATGAGTACTTTTGGATTCATCGCGAGCCAACGGCCGAGAACAACTTTCTGCTGATTGCCGCCACTTAGGGTCGATATTTTGGTATTAATGCTCGCGGTCTTAACATTCATCAAGGCCACAGAATGTTTGGCATAGACTTCTTCTTTTTTCAAATTGATTAGACCGAAATTGGTCAGCGCTTTAAGCTTCGGCATTGATGCGTTCTCTTTGACGCTCATCTCAACCGTAAGACCGCAACCCCGACGATCTTCGGGAGCGAGGAAAATGCCGTACATGATTGCGTCCTTAGGCGACTTTATTCGAATTTTCTTGCCGGCAAGCTCAATGTCGCCACGGTATGGATCGATTCCATACACGGCGCGAACAAGCTCGGAACGACCCGCACCGACGAGTCCCGCCATTCCCAGGATTTCACCGCTGCGAATATCGAGATTAATCGGACAGTTTGGATATCGGGCAGAGCAGAAATTAGACAGCCTGAGGGCAACTTCGCCTCCGCAGGTTAAATTACGATCTTCTTTATTGATTTCGCGACCAATCATGAGCTTGACCATCGCATCTTTAGAAATATTGTCTTTCGTAAGGTTTCCCGCGTTCTTGCCGTCACGCAGGGCCACGACACGGTCAGCAATTTGTAGCACTTCATCGAGACGGTGAGTAATATAAAGAATTGAAACACCCTCAGCTTTGAGTTCTCGGACGATATTGAGGAGATTTTGGGTCTCTTCAAGAGTCAAACTGCTTGTCGGCTCATCGAGGATAAGGACTTTTACTTTTAGTGATAACGCTCGAGCAATTTCAACGAGTTGCTTTTCGGCAATTGAAAGGCGGTTAAGAAGCGTTGACGGATCGACGGAAAGTCCGACTCTTGCCAGGATTCGCTTGCTTTCCTCGTTGAGTTGTCTTTGGTTAACGAATGGACCTTTACGAAATTCTCGACCCAAGAAGATGTTGGACGCGATGTCTAGGTTATCGAGACCGCTTAACTCTTGATAAATGATTCGAATGCCTTTGTCCAGAGCATCGCTCGGGGACTTAATATTGTATGGTTGACCTTCGAATTCGATGGTGCCCTCGTCCGCCTTATGAACCCCGCTTAGTATCTTCATGAGAGTGGACTTGCCCGCTCCATTTTCACCAATAATAGCAACGACCTCGCTAGTGGCGAGGTCGATGTTTACATCTTCAAGGGCTTTTACACCCGGAAATGTTTTGGTGATATTGGCGAGCTTAAGCAATGTGATTACTTCTTAGGCTTTCCGTCTAGGTAGGCCTTGACCGAGTCCTTGTTGATGGCCTGAGTTGGAATGATCTTCTTTCCATCCACTGGAAGGGCGCTCTTGTCGCCGTCTAGAACCTTTGCCATCATCATCATACTTTCATATCCGAAAACGAATGGCTGCTGGACGATCATCGAGAAGATGCTTCCATCTTGGACACCTGTGACTGTATCAGCTTCGTCATCGAAAGTTACTACTTGGATTTTGCCAACTTTCTTGGCTTCCTTAACTGCGTTAATGATCCCAGGACCGTTATAGCTCCATAGACCGACACAACCAGCAAGGTCCGGGTACTTGACGATGGCGTCAGCCACATTTTGCTTGGCTCGCGCTCGATCTCCATCATCGGTTCGAAGATCGAGAATTTCGACCTTACTTCCTTCCAAAGCCTTCTTCAATCCTGCGAATCGCTCCTTAGCATTTTGTGCATCGGCTTTACCCACGAATACCATGATCTTTCCGCCATTTGGAAGTGCCTTCTTTACTTCTTCACCGGCCATGACACCAGCAGCAGTATTGTCGGTACCAATGTAAGCCGCTCGTTTGGAATCTGGAGCATCGCTATCTTGGCATACCAAAAGAATGCCCTTATCGACGATTTTATCGAGATCACCTTTTTCGCCAATTGGATCGGTTGGGCTAACAGCAATTCCTTTTACGCCGTTCACGACGAGGTCGTCGAGAATTTGTTTTTGAGATGCTACGTTTTGATCAGGAGACATCTTAAATTCAACCTTATAGCCTTTCAGTTCGGCTGCCGCCTTTTCCGTTCCTGCCTTCGCTGCCAACCAGTAGTCGCTTGGATTGTTCGTGACAAATGCGATCGTCTTCACTTCGCCGGTTGGAGCTGGAGTATTTGCTCCGCTTGGGGTTGTCGAGTTATTGGCACTTTCGCTGCTTGGGTTGCAACCAACCAAGATGACCGACGCTAATAATGCAAAGAAAAGACCTTTCTTCATGCGGATACGCTACCTGTTTTTTACTGAGAATTCAAGCCGAAACAGTAACTATTCCAATCTAGCTATAAGGTTCGAAGAAAAAGAAATGGGAGAAGGTTTGAAGCGTTCTCCCATTGGCTCAATGAGTAGTGTCTAAAACTTGCCCCAAAGGTACTGGTTCGTCACTTCGTGGTGATAGATGATTTCTCCAGTCTTAATCCTTGTTCCAAGTTCCTTTGGACTTCTCTCAGCTGCCGCAGACTTTCGATCAATATACTTTTCTTTATTGTCTTCACCAAGAAGTTTTGCCATGAAGTCACTTTGCTTCATCAGGCGAATCGCATCATAGATGTTGTCAGGCAAGAAACGGGTTCTTGTCCTTCGCGTTTCGCTAGTAATCTTTTCAGTCATCGGACCTTCTAATCCGGTTCTCAGCAAGACATAGAACGTTAAATATGCGTTTGCATCGGGAGCAACCGTTCGACACTCAACTCGAGCCGACTTCTCGTTGCCTAGTGGGATTCGAATCATTGAGGTTCGGTCTACTGCAGAAGACTTGATTTGGTTAGGAGCTTCGTAGTGAGGATCTAACCTTCGATAAGAATTAACGCTTGGATTGAGAATAAGACAAATGTCGTTTGCGCTGTTCAAAATACGATCAATGAAATCAACTGCAATGGTGCTGATTCCATCTTCCCCCTTCTTGTCATAGAACAAATTTTTCCCTGCTTTGTCCGAGATCGACATGTTGCAGTGCATTCCACTACCATTAATTCCAACCATTGGCTTCGGAAGGAAACTTGCCGTACATCCCATGTTTGCCGCAATTTGACGAGCAGTTAGCTTGTAAAGCTGAATCTGATCTCCCGCAATTACAGCGTTACTGTACTTGTAGTTGAGTTCAAATTGGCTCGGCGCAACTTCAGGGTGATCCTTTTCATTCTCAAAACCAAGGGCACGCTGCGCTTCAGCAAGGCGATCAATGAATATTCGAAGCTCATCATTGGGCAGCGAGTTGTAGTATCCCCCACTGGATACAATCTTAAATCCCTCACTTGAAGTGAACTTTTGCTCCGCATTTCGACCTTCAAACAAGAAACCTTCGACTTCAACCGCCAGGTTGAACTGATAGCCGCTAGATTGAAACTGCTCATCGGAATACTCTTTGAGTAACCCACGAAAATCCGAGGCGTACGGCTTACCTTCCCTATCTTGGATCAAGCCAAAAACAATGACTTTGCCAGGTCCGAAGACGTCGCTTGGAAGCCATCGGAAGGAACCCCAATCAATCGCAAGGCGAAGATCAGATTCGCTTACCATGCTAAAGCCTCGAATACTGGAACCATCAAAGGTCAAGTTGTCGTGGCTGCCAAGCAAGAATTTCTTGTCGTAGTCGAGCATATGGAAACGACCCTCAAGGTCACTAAAGCAGACAGTCACTGCCTTGATTGACTTTTCCTTCTCCAGATACTTCAGATAATGCTTTTCAAGTTCACTGGACGAAACTCGATCTAGCTGCTTCTTTTTGGCCTCGAGGTTTCGTTCTTCAAGTTCGTCGTATGGGATTTCGAGAAATGTTCGCAGGTCTGCCATGAAGTATCCATTTTAACATAATTCATGGGATATTAACAATAGGTGGCTTGCTTTTTATTGTTAACTTCCACGAAACACTTTTTCGCAAACTCGAAGTGAAATCCTATTTGATGCCGGTCAAAGCAATTCCTTTGATGAATACTCTCTGGGCAAAGAAGAAAAGGATCAAGACTGGCATTATGACAATTGCAGTTGCCGCCATTTGAAGATTCCACTCGGTTCCTCCAGCCTGGCTTTGATAGGCCTGCAATCCAAGCGACAACGTGTATGTCTTCTGTCGAAGAAGATAAATAAGTGGACCAATAAAGTCGTTCCAAGTTCCCATGAATGAGAACAAAGCAACCACAGCCAACGCGGGTTTGCAGAGCGGCAAAATAATCTGTCGAAAGATCATCCACTCGCTTGCTCCGTCAATCTTGGCAGCTTCCGATAGTTCGAATGGGATTGTCCTAAAGAACTGTCGTAACAAGAAGATACTGAAAGCACTACCGAACCATGCTGGAACCCACAGAGGACGGAATGTGCCGATCCAATCGAGGTGCCTAAATAAAGCGAACGTGGGAACCATCAGCACTGGAAAAGGAACCATCATTGTTGCAAGGGTGATGGCAAAGATGAAATCTCTCCCTTTCCACTTCAACCTAGCAAACGAGTACGCCACGATTGCATTGGAAGTAACCGTACCGGTTACGGTCAGGGCACAAAGCATGATTGTGTTTTGAGCGTAGACGAGGAACGGGATATAGCCAACCCGCTCCGAGCCATATTTCATGGCGTCCCAGAAATTGTTCAATTGGAGTTTCTTGGGTATCCAAACCGGTGGCTGCTTCATCGTCTCTTCGATTGGCTTTATCGCGGTATCGAGTAACCAAAGAAAAGGAAAAATGAAGGCAAGAGATAGCGTTATGAGAACAACATGAGTCATTGCCGTTATGAACTTCTTCCTCTGAGCGTCGGATTTAAACACTAGGCACCTCCATAATGGACGTGCTTGTTACTCAGTTTGAGGGCACCCAAAGTCAGGATCAAAATGACCAAAAATAAGATCCAGCCCATTGCGCTGGCGTATCCCATTTTGCTGTAAATGAATGCATTGTCGTATAAGTACGTAGCATAGAAGTACGCCGAACGAGCCGGACTTCCTCCCGGAAACATTACGTAGGGAATGGCAAATACTTGAAGCGAGCCAATGATTCCCATAACCATGTTGAATTGGATTACCGGCGAGATCATTGGAAGCGTCACATGAATGGTTTTTTGCCAAGGCTTGGCACCATCGAGTTCAGCCGCTTCCAACAGTGAAGTCGGAACATCTTGAAGGCTGGCAAGGTATATCAACATTGCATTGCCGACTCCCCAGACACTCATCAATATCAAGGCGGGTTTTGACCAAACCGGGTCGCTCAACCAATTTGGTCCTTTGATTCCAATTGATTTGAGCCCAGTGTTGAGAATGCCGTAATCTCCATTGAGCATCCATAGCCACAGTACGGCTAGAGAAATCATAGGAACGAGGGAAGGAATGAAGAAAATCGTTCGATAGATTGCCATTCCCTTGACGTTTGAATTTAAAAGCATCGCCAGACCAACCCCAAAGATCATGCCAAGGGGCAATGAAACACAAGCATAAATGATTGTATTTCCGACCGATTTCCAAAACACTTCGTCGTGAAATAGGTCTACATAATTCGCGGTTCCAATCCACACCGGAGGTCTGAGTACTGAATAGTCGCAGAACGAATAATAGATCGACATTAAGAGCGGATAGAACATGAACGCACAAATGCCGAAGAGCCAAGGCGCGGCAAACATGAGGCCAGCTATGCCTTCTTTTTTTCGATTCACAGTCCTGCCTCCTTTCTCAACTTAAGAATTTGGTTAAATCGATCTAATTTGGGTTGCATTCGGCTATTCACGGTATTCAATGCCTCCGTCGGTGTCTTTGATACCAACGTGATCTCGTCAAAAGCGTTTCTTAATTCAGCTTCGTATTCTGGCCAAATTGGTAGCCTCGGAGCTGAAAAAGCATTTTTCGAATATGCCATATCATCAAACAGCCGAATGGACGGGTTCTTATGCTTTGCCCAAAATTCGGGTGTCTTGTTCCGCAGTGGCGTAGTCTTTTGGTGCGACAGGCAAAGTTTCTCCATTACCGGCTGACTTTGAACGTAGGTCATGAATTCTATAGCTTCCTTGGGATGTTTACAACCTTTCAGTAAGACGAAAATGTCTTGATCAACAATCGTATGGCCCTTCAAGTCCGGACGGTCACTAGGATATGGAAATGCAACGGCTGACCATGGTAGATTCGGAGCATATTTGTTGATGAAGTTGTACATCCATACCCCCTGAATTTCCATTGCAACTTTGCCGTCCAAGAAGGCATTTTGTGGCGAAGCGAAGTTGCCAAAACCTCCCTTGAAAGAAGACATTTGGCTGGCTCCGAATCTCTTGCTAATAGACTGAATCCAGGTCATTGCTCGGATATTGTCCTTATCGTTTGCGGTTATTTTTGAATCTCCGTCCCAGAGCTTTCCGCCAAAATATGGCATGTAACACCAGTTCCACCAACCCGGCTCTCCAGGAATGAATCCGGACATTTTCATTCGACCGTCTTTCAAAACCGTGATCCTATTCATCATCTTGTCCATCTCCTCGATGGTTTCCGGTGGCTTATCAAATCCTGCATTCTTCAAAATTTCAGTGTTATAATGCAGGGCGATGGTGGCAGGAGTAGATGCCCATGCCCAAGTCTTTCCGTTATAACTAAGGAGATCCCAATAGGCCGGAACATAGTCCTCCTTTTTGATTCCCGTTTCCCGATAGACATCGTCGAGTGGCATGAGGGCGCCAGCTGATGCGAACTGAAGCATTTCCGGACCGCCAAGTAAAGAAATCTCTGGTGGTATACCGGCGGATGCACTCAAAAGAGTCTTCGTTCCATTCCCACTCACCGATAGCAAATCGACAAACGTATGATTTTGTGACTTGTTGTAGTCCTTAACAACGGCTCGAAATCCTTCTAATTCAAAGCCTCCCCAGCCAACCCAAACCGAGACGCGAACTGGACCGGGCGGATCAGATTTATCGGCACGGATTTCTGAAAATACCAAAGCAGTGATGACTACCGTTACTAAGCCCGGAATAAGAAAATCACTGAGTTTGAACATCGATTCTGAAGGTGCTCCGTAGAAGTTAGTTCAGCATAACTTCAAGACTCGACCGAACGCAATGGAGTTTTGGATTAGAAACTGCGATAATGAGAAGATGGCAAGCGGGTTGCAACATTTGGGAATTTTGAGTAGCCGATTGATCTTGGTTGGATTACTCCCACTTGGATTGCTTGTGAATAACCCCCAAACCAAGTCGAAGCTAAGTTTTGCGAAAGACATTCAGCCTATAATCAAGGCCCATTGCATCCAATGTCACGGGGATAAGAATGGTGCTGGTGGGTTGTCGCTGGTTTCCTTTGCCGCAACAAGGAAGGGGGGAGTTTCGGGTCCCGGCTTGGTTAAATCTAAAAGTGCAGAAAGCTTGTTTCTTCGGAGGATTGAAGGCAAGGATGGCAAACCAAGAATGCCCATGGGATTCGGCCCCCTGTCTTCCGGTGATGTACAAACGATACGAGAATGGATTGACCAAGGGGCCCTTAACGAAACCAGCGAAACCAAGAAGCATTGGGCATACATTACTCCCGTCAAGCCAATAGTTCCACCAAGCAAGAAATCTTGGATTAGGAATCCAATCGATAACTTCGTTTTGGCTAAGTTAGATGCAAATCGAATAAAGCCGTCTCCTGAAGCTGAGCGGACAACTCTTATTCGCCGCCTATCTCTTGACCTAACGGGCCTGCCACCCACTCCTGATCAAGTAGATTCTTTTATCGCCGATCGAACCCCAAATGCCTATGAAAAGGTTGTAGATCGTCTACTCAAGAGTCCTCATTTTGGTGAAAGATTGGCTCTGCCCTGGCTTGATGCCGCCCGATATTCAGATAGCAACGGGTTCCAGATGGACGGCGATACCTACCAATACGTTTGGCGAGATTGGGTGGTTAATGCCTTTAATGCCAACATGCCTTTCGATCAATTCACGATCAAACAACTGGCAGGGGATTTGTTGCCAAACCCGACCCAGGATGATCTTGTCGCCACAGCGTTTAATCGCAATCACATGCTCAATAATGAGGGAGGAGCAATCCCAGAGGAGCAACGAAATGTTGGATTGTTTGATCGGGTCGACACAACGAGCACAACTTGGTTGGGATTAACGATG
>JAYUOQ010000301.1:0-3636 GCA_043760685.1 Armatimonadota bacterium
GTGCTTTCCCATCGGTAACTTAGCGCCAGAGGGATCGGTAATCAAAGCAACGGCACTAGATCCTTCGGTTCTTGATTCGGATGGCGTGCTTTATCGAAGGGGACCGGCGAAAGTCTATAGCAAGGAAGCTGATGCAATTTCTGCCATAAAATCCAATGAAATTGCTGCGGGCGACGTAATCGTACTTACCTGTTGCGGCCCCCTTGGTACCGGTATGGAGGAGACCTACCAACTAACTAGTGCCCTCAAATTTCTTCCGTTCGGAAGGGAGGTAGCCCTTGTCACGGATGCTCGCTTCTCTGGAGTGAGTACTGGAGCTTGTATTGGCCACGTGGGACCAGAAGCACTTGCCGGTGGGCCAATAGGAAAGGTTCAAAATGGCGACATTATTGAAATCATCGTGAATACGAAAACGTTGGAGGCATCGGTTAATGTAGTGGATTGTCCTGAATTTGAAAGCCGGATTCCACGCAACCAGAGTCCCCATCCTCTCTTACCCGATGACACCAAGTTGTGGGCTGCTATGGTCACGGTTAGCGGCGGGCTATGGGGTGGATGTGTCTATGACCCGGATTCTATCATCGCGAAACTCTCCGCAAAATGAACGCTTTCTGAATAGTTTGTGAACCTAAATGTTTTTCAAAGATTAAAGCAGTAGTATTTATTCATGCGGAGGTTGATCATTTGTCTGATGTTCGTGTTCTTGGCATCATGGTCATTTGCCCACGATGATAGCCTCTCAAGTGTAACGCTCATCTTAGATCAATCTGGTGCTACGGTCAGCGTGGAAACAAGTCTTAAAAACTTCGTCAATCAGGATGCAAAGGAGGCTATTGCCAAAGAAATTCGATTAGTTGTGAATGGAAAGCCCTGGACTTTTTCCACTAATCATGTTGCGATTGACACGCCAAATGACAGGATTACCGCACAAGCAAGAATTGTGGAGCCGGTACAAACCTTCGAGGTAATTGAACGACTATTCCCGAAAAATCCCAATTCAAAGACTATCGCAAAGGTAATGAAAAATGGAGAGGTAGCAGGAGAAGCGGTGCTTACCCAGGTGTTTACATCTTGGACATATGGGCAAGCGACCAAGTATTCCAAAGCTAAAAGCTTCTCCGAGTTCTTTTCCCTTGGAATCACCCACATACTTGGCGGGATAGATCACCTCTTGTTCATTTTTGGGCTAATGCTTGCGAGGCCCCGAATTAAGGAGCTTCTTAAAGTTGCCACCGCATTTACCATTGCCCACAGCATCACCCTTTCCTTATCAGTCCTGAACATTTTTTCAATGTCACCAAGGATTGTCGAGCCACTTATCGCGCTTTCGATAGTGGCGGTTGCCATGGAAAAATTTCTAAAGCCGAACGATAAAGTTTGGTTGACAATTGGAATTGCATTCTTTTTTGGCCTAGTTCACGGTTTTGGATTTGCTGGAGCATTGAGTGATGTTGACCTCAAAGCTGGACAAGCGGGAATACCGCTGGCTGCCTTCAATATCGGAGTTGAAGTTGTCCAAGCAAGCTTGATCTTGATCACAATTCCTATCTTAACGGTGGCTATGACGAAGATTCCCAAAGTGTATGCGCCGGCTTCAAAAGTGATTGCATGTTTGATCGGCCTGGCGGGGGCATTTTGGTTCTTTGAACGAATCGCCAACGCTGGCTAAGATTTGTTTGCCTTGTATACTTCGCCAAAGATATGTGCCTTCGGTATCAGTGGGAATATGATAACCAAGATCGCGAAATGATCGAGATCTTAGCTGCAAATCCATCATCTGACAAGGGAGATGCATTTCCTGCCGCGACTACACCGATCATCATTTTAGAAAGAGGCGAGAGAAAAGTTGTTCCTTCATTCTTTGGGCTAACTCCCGCTTGGGCGAAGGATGAATTTTATGGTCCGAAATACGCTTACAACAGCCGATCGGAGACCATCACCGAAAAGCCGACCTTTCGAGATGCTTTTCGTCTTCGTCGGTGTCTAGTGAAGGTTGTTTCATTCAAAGAGAATCTGAGTCGAAATCGTTGGCTAAAGGTCACTTGCTCAGAGCCAACCGAGTCTCTATATATTGCGGGACTGTTCGAGCTACCCAATCGACACATTCAGACGAGATCACATTGCCTCATAACGACGACACCCAATGGCATTATTGAGCCATATCATGACCGCATGCCTGTAATCTTGTCGGAGACTGGACAGAAGGTCTGGCTGGAGGCAAGTAGCAATCCAAATGAGTTATTAGCACTGCTCGCTCCCTGCCCTTCGGAATGGCTCGCGATTGATGAACTTCAAGAAGAGAGCCGTCGGAAGAAAAGCAAGTACCTGGACTTGTTTGATTCTGAGTGATGGCTTACTCGAGTCAAAAAACATATATTTTTCCTACAATGCCATCCCATAACTTTGGGTGATTCGGTGTAATATTCACCTAGAGGTCTCTTATTTTGAGTTATTTCATCCGAACTTCATCTGTCATGGTGCTTGGCTTGGCCCTGGCTTCTGTGTCTTCCGCCATTCAATTCACCAGTATTCCGCGAGTCCGCGAGTTTACTGGTCAGCTCATCGTTCGACCATTGCAGATTGATTCAATGCTTGACCAAAATTGGTCCGCGTCAAAAATTGCTGGTGGAAAAGCTCGAGTCCAAGATCGATTTAAGCTCAATACGGTTCGATATCATCCGGAGACCGACGAATATGTGGTCAAGGTTCCAGCGGGCAAAAATGAGAGTACTTATGCGACTGAACTATTGGCTACGGGTGATTTTCAATACGCTACTCCAAATTGGATGCTTTATCCACTCGCGGATTCAAATGATCCTTTGTTCCCTCAACAGTGGCACCACTTAACTATTAAATCGCCACAAGCATGGAACTCATGGACTGGTGGTTCAAACTTCGAAGTAACATTTATAGATACTGGCATTCTGAAGACCCATGTTGATCTCAAAGACCTTCTGCTTGAAGGTTACAATTCGGTAGATCGCAAAACTGAGTCAGAAGGTGGAGATATTAACGATATTAACGGTCACGGAACTCACGTTTCTGGATGCGGTGCCGCCCACGGCAACAATGGCATTGGGGTTAGCGGAGTCGGTTGGAATTTCAAAATTCGATTTGTCCGAACTTCCAATAGTCCAAGTGGAGGAGCAGCATTCGACGATATTCTTAGTGGTGCCCGATGGGCGGTTGATCACGGTTCCAAGACGATGAGCGCATCTTATAGCGGTGTTGATTTTCCTGAAGTTGGAGTCACTGGCACCTACGTCAAGTCCAAAGGTGGCTTGTTCCTTTATGCTGCAGGTAATGACAATCGAGATCTTAGCGGGTTTACCTACGCTGACACTATTGTTTGCGGAGCTTCAAACGAAAATGATAGTAAGGCTGGCTTTTCTGCCTATGGTAAGGGAGTAAACGTCTTTGCTCCCGGAACGAACATTTTGAGTACCACGATGGATGGAAGCTATGGTCGTGCGAGCGGAACTTCGATGGCGACTCCGGTTACTAATGGGGCACTGGCAACGATGTGGTCAGCAAATCCAACATTGACTCCCGATGAAGCTCAAGAGATTTTGTATTCAACCTGCGACAATATTGGACCTAAGGCAATATTTGGAAACGGAAGACTCAATGTAGACA
>JAYUOQ010000302.1:0-3635 GCA_043760685.1 Armatimonadota bacterium
CTGCGGTAGCCGCAACATTCGCAATGCTCCAACAAGGCGAACATCTGATCATGGCAAATGACATCTACGGCGGTACTTTCCGACTCGCCGAAAAGTATCTGCCCAGAAATGGAGTCTCCTATTCCGGATTTGATGCCCAAAATCCCGAAAGCATCCGGTCCGTGATTCAACCCACCAGCAAGTTGCTCATTTTCGAGGGACCGACAAACCCAACGATGAGGGTGCCAGATATTCAAAAAGTATGTGACATTGCTCATGAATATGGATTGACCGTAATCTTTGACAATACGTTCGCTTCACCGGCTCTCCAAACGCCGTTAGACCTCGGAGTCGATATCGTACTTCACTCAACAACAAAGTACATTTCGGGTCACTCGGACGTCGTAGGCGGCGCAACTATCACGAACAATGAAGAGCTTGCCTATTTCATTTATGAGTGGAACAAGGCGTTTGGTTCCAATCCTTCTCCATTTGACAACTGGCTCTCACTACGAGGAGTTCGATCACTTTCTTGCCGAATGGAGCGACATTGTAAGAACGCAATGGAAATTGCCCAATATCTCGAAGCACATCCAAGAGTAACCAAGGTGCATTACCCCGGATTGAAGTCACATCCCGATCACGACGTTGCCAAAAAGCAAATGTCCGATTTTGGCGGCATGGTATCGATCGAGTTTGCAACCGTGGCTGAAGCAAGATGGGTTGCCGAAAACGTCGAAGTCTTTTTGTTAGCCGAGTCTCTCGGTGGGGTAGAAAGCCTTATTGCCTATCCGCCGCTAATGTCGCACGCAACAATGACCGAGGAACAAAGAGTTGAACGAGGAATTCCGCCAACCATGCTTCGCTTGAGTATTGGAATTGAAGACGTTCGGGATCTTATAGAAGACCTGAAGCAAGCTATTGCCAGTGCTCCAGTCCTTGCCAACTCCAGCACAGGTTAGGGAGTAACTTTAATAGGTTACATCGGGTGGTGACACCATAAGTACTTTCAACGAGTACTCCGATTCTTAACATGTGTCTGAAAATGATATCAAATTTGTTCCCGATATTTGGGAACTCCGTGGGGAAAAAGCCGGTGTGGGTGATCTGGTACGTGCAAGCGAAAAGCAATTCGAAACTGCCTTCGAACTAATTGGTGATGGCGTAATCTACCAAGATATCGAGGGCCGAGTCGTCTTATGTAACGAAGCATCAGCTCAGTGCCTTGGCATAACAATGTGTATGTTAGAAGGCAGCCTGCTTGATAACCTAAAATTGAATGCATTGAAAGAGGATGATTCTGCGTTCACCCCCGAACAATTTCCCCCGTCTCTTGCGCTGAAGACTGGAGTTCAGCAGAAAAATGTATTAATGAGTATCTCGAGGCCGGATGGATCGAGAGCTTGGCTAAAAGTGAATTCGACACCAATTTTTGATGGCTTGCATGATTCACCAGTATCAGTAGTTACCAGTCTCTCCGATATTTCGGCGCTCAAGTTTGAAGAGGTAAGACTTCGAGACGAGCTAAAGTCACTCCAAACCACCCAAGCTCAAATAGAAGCTAGAAGGCGAGGTCTTGAACTTGCAAATCAGGAATTGAGAGATGCCGCAGATACTGATTCAGCAACGGGTCTCAAGAATCGTCGATGCTTTCTTGAGCGACTTTACTCGGAAGTCGCATTGGCTTCGAGGAAGCAAATTCCTTTGTCAGTTGCTTTCATAGAAATTGATCAATTCAACTCCATCAAAGAGAGACTTAACGAGGACACTGTCAATATCATGCTTCGCAATGTTGGCAAAGTCACCGGCGATGTAGGCAGAATCTCCGACTTTGTAGCTCGTTATGGTGAAGACAAGATCGCCATAATTTTGCCCCACACGATGCTTCATGATGCCGTTCAATTTGCATACCGAGCGGTCAAAGCCGTTCAAATTATGGAAGCTGGGATCGCCTTAAACGCATATGCTGGTATCGCAGAATACAAGCATGGTGCTTTAACCAACGAATTCATTGAGCAGGTTGAAGAAGCTCTCTTTCGCGCCAAGGCTCTCGGCGTTGGAACCTGTCACTCTGACCCAATCTAAAGTTAATGTCCCGGCGAGACGTCTTTCGCCGGGATGGTGTTTGGTCTACTTACCGCAACAGCAGCAAGTACACGTACATGTCTCGCATTTACAATTTTCGCAACAGTTGTCCATTTGGTTCCTCCCGAGCGCAACATATTTCGTGAGACGAGAAGTATTTGGCTAGCTCCGACTGAGTTTCGCGATTCACTGAGCAGAGCACGTTTTTGCCGCGCTTTTCCATTTTTATGAGACCTGCATTACGCAGCTCCTTCAAGTGGAAACTAAGGGATGAAGGAATCTTTTCCACTCCCATAACGCAACAACAAACTTCGCCTACGGTTGGCCCCGACACAGCTAGACTAGTTTCTGGAAGAACGTCTTCTTCGTCCTTAATCTTGATTCCACAACAACTCTCGCGAAGGAAATTGTAGATTCGCAGACGCGTCGGGTCTGCCAATGCCTTCATCATCAATACGATCGATTCTGCACTCACAATAGTATTATACGCCTATAATTCTATAACTGTAGAACTATAGAATTAATGTCATGAGTTTCCGATGGAAACTGTGGCAAGAACTTCGCCCGACCGACTCGCTAGGCTTACTTGCCAACCGTTGGCGCTTGCTGCCGCTCGACACACGGCAAGTCCAAGACCGTTGCCGCCCCCCTCAGTTCTGCTTGATCGAAATGGCTCAAAAAGCTGTTCCATATCAAAATCAGAATCGAAAACGCATTGGTTCCGAATGATCAATAAGTTATTTGCAAAGTTGACAGAAATGGCAGTTCCCTGAGTTGAGTAGCGAACCGCATTCTCGATTAAGTTGCGGATGCAAGCGTCGGAGAACGATTGACGACCTTTCAGGTTCAATTCTGACGGGATATCAACCGAAATAGCTAACTTCCGAGCCTCGATCAAAGGTTCAAGTTCAGCGATTGAGGTTCGCACCGAGGCGACAATATCAGCCCTTTCATCGGGATCGACTTGGACAGCTTGTAGCTGATGAAGGGTTAGAATGTCGCGGGTCAACATAGTTAGCCGTTGAGTCTGCTTTTGGGCTTCGACTAACGCTACTCGGTATTCACTCTCTGTTCGCTCTTTACTCAGAGCCGTATCTATATGGCCATTTAATGCCTGCAGGGGAGTTCGAAGCTCATGGGAAGCCGCAGCATAAAACTGAGTCTTTGCTTCAGCTGTTGCCTCAATTCGATCCAGCAAACCATTAATGGTTGTCACGAGTTCGACCATTTCGTGGTCACTTGATGGGGCAACAAGTTTAGTGCCATTTGATGTTTCGGCCTGCCGACTCAAAGACCGCAATGGTCTCAAAGTTCGACCTACAATGATCCAGGCACCAATCGCGACTGCGGGAAACAATATCCACATAAATGTGTTGAGAGCAATCCTGATGTGCTGCTGTTGAGCAACAAGGTCATAGTGCTGCAACAATTGCACCGAGTGAGAAATCGAGCGAGTGAGGATCCATCCAAAAACCGCTAACAAGATCGCGAAGGAAAACGTCATCCTCAGTCGCATGGACCGAAGCACTATGAGTTCACTCCCAATTGATAACCAATCCCACGGACTGTAC
>JAYUOQ010000303.1:0-9566 GCA_043760685.1 Armatimonadota bacterium
GTTGCTCGACGGTCGGCAAATATGACAACGCCTTCCTTGAAGCGCAAGGCTAATACCGTAGTTCCGTGGGTTTCAACGTCGTGCTGAACCTTGCCCGTAATGAGGCTTCCCGCAACTAATTCGCTAAATGGCTTAGCTAGGGGAGTCATCATTGTCCCGACCGCTGACGGTACTTTTTCGCCTGATCAGGATCGACCTTCTTTAAACGACGCAAGAGTTCATTGCCACCTTCGGGCTTCGTTACATCGGGAGATTTTGGCCCAGAATCGTCTCCGGTCTTTCGATCGGGGACGGGGCTTTTTTGTCGCTGTGGTTGTTCAAATTGAAGCATTGATTTCCTTAAGAGTATTAATAAGTGTTTCTACGTCTGGGATGTCGGCAATTGAATCAGGATACGCGACATCGGGCTGTAATTCGACAAATTCTTGACCAAAAGTCAGACCGCGCCAACCAACATTGGTGAGGTCAGCACCAAATTTTTGAATCGCGATTCCGCGTACGAAAGCTCTTGATCGGGCAACATCTTCAGGCGGGAAGTTTGCTTTTGCCACTTCTCCCATATCCAATAGTGCCGGGAATAGCCCGCTTTCTGGGTCGATATTGCTGTATTCGAGATCGTAAGCTTGGAGAACAGGATCTCGCCAAGTTAGGGACTCCTCTTCTCGAATTTGGTTGAGCAAGTGGAACTTCGTCGCCCAATCGACGTTGGTTCGGAAGGAATCCCAGTCCGATTGAAGGTCATGCAAAAGCCTTCGGGAAGATTCGATCACCCATTGGGCTTCGTTGTTGAGTTGAAGGACCGATTCTGCCGCGGCAAAGTACGACTCGAAGACTTGATAGGCCGTCGTCCAATTACCCTTTGTGAGTTCGATTCGAAATTCAAACGAAAGGTCTCGGCTCAATGACTTGAAAGTCTGAACGGGATTCGCAAAGTTCCATAGTGGAGCCTCACCCGCATCTAGCAACCATAAAGCTAGTTTGACTAAGCCAACTTTTAGGGCGGTACAAGTCGGATTCATGTTGGCATCACCCGAGATGACGTGTAATCGAATCCATTTGGCTGGGTCTGCGTGTGGCTCGTCTCGAGTATTGAAAATCGGTCGTCGCCAAAGAGTTTCCGCGTTCGCCGTTTCAACAAAAAAGTCAGCCCGCTGGCTGAGCTGAAAATCACACCAATCTCCTTCTTCACTACCAACCTTCCCGGCGCCAGTCAATATCTGGCGGACAACCAGCATTGGCATTACTGCAGCGCAAATGGATTCGAATGAGTGCCGACGAGGAACAGAGTAGCTTTCGTGCGTTCCATATGATGCGCCATGATAGTCGGTATTGTTCTTGTAGAGAGTTGCCTCAAGCCCGGAAAACTGTCCTGCTTGCCTAACGATGCTCTCACCCACCTGGTCAGATTGTGCCAATTCAAAAATTGAGAAAGATTCTGGCGTTGCGTATTCAGGGTGGCCGTGGTCATTGTAGAACCGCGCGCCGTTGGGCAAGACACGGTCTGCTCGAATCTCGATTGAACTGCGATGTTGTCGCCCAACATCGAATTTGGCATCGTTGGGGTCGATAGCAAGGTTCTTGAGTTCAAATCCGCGAAGATCATTTCGTGGGTTTTCAAATCGATAATCCCAACCGACAAAAAGACCCTCGTTGGAGAAACTCTCAACGAGGGTCTGACTGTATTCGATTTGTTCTTCTGCGCCTTTACCTTGTACTAGAATCCCGTATTCACAGTCAATTCCCGCAAGTATCGGGCGCATTAATCACATTACCGGCGAACGACGACAATCTTTCCAGTTGTAGCGAAACCAGATGGTGCGCCTGGCAATGAGAACTGAGCGAATCTCATTTGCTGTGGAGAGAGAGTTGTAGCTCCAGTTGAGGTGTACATCGTTCCAATTGTTCCTGCAATTTCACCAACGCGGTTTGTTTGCGCGTCAGGATCTGTTAGGTTTGTTAATGGGTAGACGAATACTTGTTTTGTTGCCAAATCAAGGTAGCCCCACATCATATTGGTGATCGTTGCAATCTTAGCCCCATTTCCACCTGTGGAAATAGTTTCGGAGAACATCATCACTTGCTGTCTTTCGTCATCCAAGCTTGTTGGAATCGAGATTGCTTCAAATGCGTGAGCATTTTTCAAGTAACCAAGATCTTCGATTGCACCAGTCAAAGCGTTTGGCTTTTGGTTGAAGTGTGGTTTCCAAGTTCCTTGGAATGAAGTGATCTTTCTTGCAAGAATTGGATCGGTAGTTGTTACGTCTGAAGGATCAATTCCTAGTGTTGAATAAGTACCTGGAGTGATTGCTCCACCAAGTGCCGTCGGAGCAGAGTAACGACCAACAACCGAAGCACCTTGTCCTTCTTGAAGGATTAATTCGAACGGAGCACCCGTAGGTCCACCATTTGCAGGATCACCAGCGCCAATCGCAAATCCGTCACCGGAGAAGAAGACTCTATTCGCGGTTCCGTTAGCATTGCTGAGAGAAGGCAAGTCGCCTGGGCTCATGGCTGAAACATCGAAACAAATGTAGTCGCTGAGGAAGCTTCGAACTGCGACAGTATCGCCTTCGATTCGATTGATCGTGTTGAACCAATCTGCATCAAACTTTGCTTGAGTAAAGTCTGTTCCGCCAATGTTGACGATTTCAGTTACGAATGTGTCTGGATCAAGATACAGAGGCACAATCGTGTGTCGACCTTTGAAAACTCTTAGCGCTGCCGGCAAGTCATTTGGAATGTTATTGATCGAACTAAATGACTGCGTATTACCGCTTTCAGTAATCGTTAAATTCTTGATATTTAACTGAAGTGTGTTAAATAGTCGACTCTGTTGACCAGCAAGCCCTGTGTTTGTCGCAAGCAACTGAGACGTATACGAAGTCAGCGTTAGCGTTCGTTCGGAAAGTCCAGAAGATTCCGTGCCAAAAATGTCCTGAACGATCAGGTTTCGGGCCAAAGCTACTTTGGTGTCTCCGGCTCTACCTGCGCCGGTTAAAAATCCATATTCAAGCAATGCAGGTGTATCTGATAGATTAACACCAGCAACATCACTAAATAGTCCACCAGTCGTAGCGGTAGTGGAAGTCGTTGACGTTGTCCCACCTCCGCCGACAGTGTTTCCAGCACAACCAAAGAGGACGCCGCCCAGCGCTAAGACTGCGAGGCTCCACTTAATATTCTTCCAATTATATTGACGACGCATAATCATCCCTTTCGTGGTAGAGAGTGAAGGCAGTATATCAAGAAAAGTCTCAGAATATGCAAATTTTCTTGGTTTTTCCTGAAAGCGGTACACTGATTTTCCCTTGCTCAGAGACGACCTCCTTGACTTAAATGACATTCTGCAGCATCCAGGCAGGGAACTTTCCGTTGAAGTTTCCACCGAATTACCGGATGAAGAAGACCTTGATTTGGTAAAACCGCTGGATGGAATCCTTGATTTGGTATCCACCGGAAACCTACTCCTTATTAAGGGGAATTTCTGTACCCGAGCGGTCGTTGAGTGTGCGCGATGCCTTGGACCGATCGAAGTTGACGTCGAATTTGAGGTCGACGAGCAGTTTGATGTGAAAGGTGTGCCTAGTTCACTAGACCACACAAGCACCGCCAAAGTTGATGCCGACGAGCCATATCCACTATTTGAAGGCAATCAGTTGATGGTAGAAGCGCTGCTTCGCCAAGACCTTTTGCTCAATTATCCGGTTCAACCACTTTGTTCTTTTGGTTGGGAAGGTGATTGCCCCATTGCTAAAGAGCGGCTAGTGATCAAGAAGCAAAATTCATCGGCTCATCCGGAGTTCGAAAAGCTCAAAAATCTCGTGAAAGAGGAAGATGCGTGAACATCGCCCTCGACGCGATGGGCGGCGATAACGCTCCGGCAGAAATTATTCGCGGCGGTTTGGAAGCTTGCGCTCATATCCGTGGCAACCTAATTCTGGTTGGCGACGAAGCGATCATTCGGGCGAATCTGCCTGCCAATATTCCCAAGAATGTCAAAATTGTCCATGCTAGCCAGATCGTTGAGATGGACGAAAAGCCTCTGGATGCCTATCGAAAGAAGAAAGACTCCTCGATGATGGTTGGAATCAAGATGGTGAAAGACGGTCAAGCCGCGGCTTTTGTATCGGCTGGCTCAACCGGAGCCGCGTCTGCTACCGCACTATTAACCTGGCGTCAGGTTGCCGGAATTCATCGCCCGGCAATCGGTACTCAGCTTCCCAACCATCACGGAGGATTTGTATTGCTCGACGCAGGAGCCTCCCCCGACGTTGATCCCGAACATCTTGTTGAATTTGCAATCCTTGGTCGAGCCTACGCCCAAAGCGTTATGGATCGAAAAAATCCTAAAGTCCATCTTGTGAACATCGGGGAAGAACCCGGCAAAGGAAATGCCTTTGCCAAGCAAGCCTACAAGCTGCTCTCACGGTTTGATTGGTTCGCAGGAAACATCGAGGGGAAGGACATGTTTAACTCCCATTGCGACGTTGTGGTTTGCGAAGCTTTCGTGGGAAATGTGATTCTCAAGACTGCTGAAGGAGTGGCGGAAATGTTTGGTAAACACATCAAGTCCGGAGTGCCAGATAACTTCATGAAAGCCCTCTATTGGCCCGTGAAGAAAGTAATGGCCCCAATCAAGAAGCATATGGACTATGCTGAAGTTGGCGGATCGCCATTATTGGGGCTCAACGGTATCTGTATTATCGCGCACGGAAGGAGCAATGCCAAGGCTATCCGAAATGCAATTCTCATGGCAGATAAGGCTGCCGGTGCTCAAATAGTCGACAATATTCGTAGCGCAGTTGAACGAGAATTAGGGGTTACGGACAAAAAGGAAGACCAAGCGGTCAAGGAGACAAATCATGAGTAGGCGCGCAGTTATTCAATCAGTAGGGCATGGATTGCCAGAGAAGATCTTTACCAACGCAGATTTGATTCGTGAGAAGAATATTGAATCTGACGACGAGTGGATTGTCCAACGAACGGGTATTCAGCAACGCCACTTGTGTACCGGCGATGAAGGCGCCCATTCCTTGGCGATAATGGCAGGGCGAGAGGCTCTTGAGCGGTCTGGCTTGAAGCCAACTGACATCGAAATGGTAATTGTCGGAACTGTGTCCGGCGACTACATTTGGCCATCTACTGCTTGTTTTGTTCAAAGCGCCCTTGGCCTGAGAAACGCAGGTGCATTTGATGTTAGTGCCGCATGTGCTGGGTTCATTTATTCCCTAGCCAATGCAACCGGTCTCATCGAGACTGGAGTCATTGATCATGCCCTGGTAATCGGTGTCGATGCGCTGTCAAAACAAATTGATTGGTCCGACCGATCGACTTGCATTCTGTTTGGTGATGCGGCGGCGGCTGTCGTTGTTAGTGGAGTTGACGGCGGCGATCGAGGAGTGATTAAGACAGTTATGCTCGCCGATGGTAATGGAGCTCCGTTCATCAGTATTGATCTGGGGGGGACAAAGTATCCACCAAACTGTGTAGCTCCAGAAGGTCTCAAATATGGCATTCAAATGATGGGCAATGAAGTCTATCGATTTGCCATCAACTCAATGGGAGATGCCTGTGAAAAGGTTCTTGCTGAAGCTGGAGTTGACGCTTCAGAGGTTGATTTGTTCGTTCCTCATCAAGCGAATAGTCGAATAATCACTGCGGCGGCGGCTCGGTTTAAGTTCCCTTCCGCAAAGGTATTTGTCAATGTTCACAAGTACGGAAACACGAGCGGTGGCTCCATCCCTCTCGCTTTGTACGAAGCCAGCGATAGCGGTCGATTAAAACCTGGAATGTTGGTTCTAACCGTTGGCTTTGGAGCGGGCTTGGTTTGGGGCGCAAACCTCATTCGCTGGTAAGACTAAGCTTCCCAATTTTCAGAAACAGCCTTTCTCAGAGTCGATTTCTTGGCATCGCCTAAGAACGACTTGTTAATTGCTCCTTGACACAATGAAAAGAGGATGTCGGTGCTCAATTCAAATTCTTCGGCGCATCGAATCCACTCGTCGGTTAACGTCGTGTTGAAGTACGGCGGATCATCCGAGTTAATCGAAACCGAGAGTCCTTCATCCATCATGATCGGTAAAGGATGTTCAGAGAGCGACGGATATAGTCCAAGGCTGACGTTACTCGTCGGATTGACTTCAAGGTGAATCTGTTTGTCACGAAGTTCTTGAACCAATGGTCCATCTTCGATACATCGAACTCCATGTCCAATACGGTCGGCAAATGCATCATCGAGTGCTTCTCGAATTGCCGTTGCTGCGCCGGTCTCGCCAGCATGTGCGGTACAAAAAAGCCCAGCATCCTTCGCTGCCCTGAACGAGTGTTTGTGAATGGCTACAGGATCAGTGCTTTCAAAACCAGAAAGTCCAATAGCCACGACACCTTTGCCAAGGCCATCGATGCACCATTGAGCAATTGTCTCACCTTCCGAAACCGGAAAGCCACGAACGATGTCCAAGATGAGACTGACCGGAGACTCAGGAACCTTTCGGAATCCACGAGTAAGAGCATCGAGTTGTTCGTCAAACGGGATTCCCGAGTATCGATGAATGGTCATAGCGGTGAAATGAGCCTCGGTGTAAAGGATATTTTGCGTAGCCTGACCACGGGCAAATTCCTCGGCGATGAGTTCCAAGTCTTCTGGTTTTCGGATGCATTTGGAAGCTGCAACGTAGATCTCAACGAAGTGGTTGAAGTCTCGGAACTTAAGCCATTCTCGCAACCCAGCAACATCGGTGGCAGGAAGAGATATTTGGTTTCTTTCGGCAAGTTTAAGAAGGGTTTCGGGTTGAATGGAGCCTTCGATGTGGACGTGAAGCTCGACTTTTGGGAGGTCAGTAATGATCTCACGGAGCGAATACCCTTCTTCGGATGTCATACGGAGAGTTTACTTTCAATCGAAGACTTGGCTGTGAATAGGACACCCTAGCTATTCTTTGTTTTTGGTGTCGGGAATATGAATTCCAACCGTCACACCTCCGCGGCGTATTTGCCTCCGACCGTGGTCATCCTCTTCATCTTCATCGTTACGGAACTTGCCTGGCTCGCCCATCTGGACCCATCGTTGAAAGTCACCGTCACTTGTATTGGCTCGTTGACGGGAATGGACATAGTGCGATGTGATCCCAATTCCCCATGCCGCCAAAACGATTCCCGGCCAATAGAAATCTCTACCGGTAAGAAACCAGATCACGTGGAGCATCAAGTTGGTGCTCAGATAAGAAGTGAAGTGAGAAACAAAGCTTGCGCGTTTGGCTTGCATGAAGCGACCAATTCTTGATTCGAGGACCTGTTCGTTTCGCTGACGTTCCCCCTCGGCTAAATAAACCTCCTCGGCCCTCGCCAGGGCTTCGGGGCTAATTCCCAAATCCTCTGCCGAGCGTGTGAGCCTTTGCCGGAGTTCATCGGTCGAGCCATGTTCTTGTTGAAGTGCAATTCGCAAGATTGCATCGACATCTTCCCCAGTCTTTAATATCTCGCGTTCCACCCCTTAATCATACGATATTCACATATTTGGGTTGCATATTGCTAAACTAGAAATAAGGCATGGAGGCCGAATATGGAAAGACGTACCAAAATCGTCGTTACGCTGGGGCCAGCGGTCGACTCTCGGGAGAAAATTCAGCAGCTAATTGAAGCTGGAATGAATGTTGCTCGACTCAATTGTAGTCACGGCGAGTGGAAAGATAAGCGGCAATGGATTGAATGGATTCGAGAACTGAGCCCAGTTTTTGGTCCGGTTGCCATTCTCGCCGACCTCCAAGGACCCAAGTTTCGAGTAGGAAATTTGCCCGCGTCTGGTCTTGAGCTTTTTGCCGGTCAAAAAGTAACGCTTGGTCACGGTGCTCAGGTCCCAATTGATCAGCAAGAAATTCTCGACGAAATGGATGCTGGCGAAAAGCTATTGCTCGGCGATGGCGAGATCGAAATCCAAATAAATTCAAAAGAGCACGAGTGGTTTACCGGGACCGTTATCACTGGCGGAACCCTCAAGAGTCGAAAGGGAATTACGCTTGTCGGCCAAACCTTCAAGGTTCCCGCTTTGACTCCGAAAGATGTTGAAGATATAAAAGAAGCGATCGACGCTAATGTTGACTTCGTTGCCTTAAGCTATGTGAAGCACGCGGCAGACATCAAACTGCTCAAATGGGAACTCAACAAGCTCAACGCCAAAGTTAAAATTTGCGCCAAGATCGAAACATCAGAGGCAATTCATGATTTAGATTCGATCATGGAGGAAGTCGACATCATCATGGTCGCCCGGGGAGATATGGGACTCCAAATGGATATCGAAGATGTTCCACGACTCCAAAAGCGAATCATTGAACGATGTACCTCCGCTGGCGTTCCGGTGATAACCGCGACTCAAATGCTCGAAAGCATGATGTCGAACCCTCGCCCTACCCGAGCCGAAGTGTCCGATGTATTTAATGCGATTACCGATGGAACTGACGCCATCATGCTGAGTGGAGAAACCGCCGCTGGACAATATCCGATTGAGTGCGTAAGGGTCATGTCGCGTATCGCAATCGAGGCGGAATATGAACTGGGGGACAGTATCTTTGTGAAGCATTCAAAAACCGAACCGGAAGAGCACACCCACGCCATCGCCCTTGCTATATCAACGCTCCAGCATCAACTTTCTCCAGCGGCGATCTTATGCACTTCAACGAGCGGCCAAACTCCTAGGCTAGTGAGCAAATACCGACCAAAATCGAACATCTTGTGTGCCAGTTGGTCGCCACAAACGGTAGCATTTATGGCCGTGGTTTGGGGTGTCGAGGCAATGTTGATTGAATGTTTGACCACCACTGACGAAGTTTTAACCCATGCTACGGATACATTTTGCAAAGCTGGTCGTCTAAAAAATGGAGACCTTGTTATCTTCACGGCTGGTGTGCCTGCGGGCAAGGTTGGAAGTACGAACCTAATCATGACGCAGGTGATTAAGCATGACTAAGAAACGAAAGATCAACTACTTCATTCCATTGGCGATCATTGCAGGCATTGGTCTGGCAATTTACACGTCAAACAAGCCATTCAAGGTCTTTCAACAGGAAAAGGAAAAAGCGGACGAAATGCGAGCCGACTTGAATAGCTACCAACAAAGCAATGCAAAGCTGCGAGAAAAGGATCAAATCATGAGTCCGGTGCAAAAAGAGGAAGAAGCTCGACGAATGGGATATGTCCGTCCAGATGAAGAGCCTTTGCGTAGTCGCGAAAATACTTCTGCGGCTCCCACAACCCAAACTCCCGCACCGAAGCCAAAGAAAGCAGAAGTTGCGGCCCCTCCCATTGATCTCAGAGATTCGGACAAAAACGACGAGGTTCAAGCTGCTCCAGAATGATTGCTTCCCTCGCCTGTTTCTTAGCGCTCGCAGATAAGCCAACCGTAGGTCAAAAGTGGCTCTACACTCTGACATGGCATTTCTATTCCCAAGACATTGACATGACGGACGAGGAGTCCTTTGATATAGAGGTTTCGAAAGTCTTGCAAGAGTCCTCGACTCTGAAAATCTCTCAGAAACTGACCGCCAGCATTGTCGACAACCAGCGGTTCCCGA
>JAYUOQ010000304.1:0-3615 GCA_043760685.1 Armatimonadota bacterium
GAAAAAGACTGCCAAAAAGGCAGTCTTTTTTGAGGTGACGTTGGGAGAAGCCAGTGTCTTAGACTACAGCAATCGACAGGCACCACCTCTTCTCAAGCCGAGCAATCACCCGCGTCAGCCCAGCAATCCAGTATTGCAAACCTTGCCTTCAATCCCCAATGAGAGGTCCTAAACCCTGCGTAATCTTCAGCTTTTTTCCCATGCAACCAATTAACTATTGAACGAATGTAGAAATAAAGCGTATATAAGAGTATAGTAACGCAAAAGTGTCCTCCCGATCATCATTTTCGAGCCCTGCGAAAAGTGCAACAAAAAATGAAATTTTCCGAAATTAGGTTCAATTCTTTACCAAAGGACTAATTCTAATGCTCCATCCTGTTTTCGGGACGGGACTACAAACTGCGAAAAATGAAATGGGCGAGCCGCCGAGCTCAATTGGTCCTGCACCACAAATCCAACCGGATCGAAGTACACGCTCTCTACACGCGACAAGTGGCTGGCGGCTGCCCGAGTCTATGACGAATCTAATCGGCAAAATGTTCTGATGCCAAGAAACGAAAAATATTATCCGGGTAATATTAATTCATGAACGAGACACCATGCTACACCGCTTTCCTCAAGGGGGCAAAGATTGCATCGGGTACGAAAGTGGATATTCGGCGGGCGCTGGGTGACTATGCTCGGCAAGATCCAGCGTTTTGGCCGCTGATCTTTGACCATGCAACTGGGCGACAAATTGACTTCGACTTGACGGTTTCTGAAGACGTGGTGCCTAAAGTTCAGGTTGGGCGACCGAAGCTGGGAGTAAAGGCACGCGAAGTAACCCTTTTGCCACGGCATTGGGAGTGGCTCGATTCTCAGTCGGGAGGAGCATCGTCTCGGCTACGATTTTTGGTAGAAGCCGCGATGAAGGACGTTTCACCTCGCCAACGGATTAAGGATGCCCAAGAAAACTGCTGTCGATTCTTGACCGTAATTGCCGGAGACCATCCAAATTTTGAAGAAGCGACCAGGGCGCTTTATCGGCGAGATCGAGCGGGCTTTGAACATGAGATTCGAGATTGGTCGGACGATGTGAAGGAGTTTGCGCTCGATATGGCAAAAGATGCCTGGGACCAGGAGTAGGACTTGAAACTTAGAGGCTGCAATAGCCATATAATGCGTATATGAATGATCGCGAGAAGATTGCCCACCTTTTGCGTCGCTTCGGGCTCGGAGCCGGCAAGTTTGAAGTCGACGAGTATGCCAAGTTCGGGGTCGAAGGGACGATTGATCGGCTCATTAACTACGATCAGGTGGACGAAGGCTTTCCGGTAGATCCGTGGGAAATGACAGGCTACGGCACCGAAGGGCTGATCATGTTTGATCCGCCTAAATTCGCTGCCTGGTGGTCATTGCGAATGCTCATGACGAAGCGTCCGCTCCAGGAGCGTTTAACTCTTTTTTGGCACAATCACTTTGCCGTGAGTGCCGAAAAAGTTGCCGATGGAGCCAATATGCTGGCGTACCAACAAGTGCTTCGCAAGCATGCAAATGGTAACTTCAGGACACTCCTCAAAGAAGTCTCGAAGACTGCCGCGTTGGTTTTCTATCTCGATACTCATCAAAGTACAGCCGAGCATCCCAACGAGAATTTTGCCCGCGAAGTGATGGAGCTGTTCACGCTCGGCATCGGAAACTATTCGGAAAAAGACATCAAAGAAGCGGCTCGTGCTTTCACCGGTTGGAGCCTTCACTACTCGGATATCGGCGGCAATATTCCGTACGATAAGGTCGCTGAGGCGGCTGCGAGGAAAGGACATTCGCCATTGGCATTTTGCTCGGTTCCGTCGTTGCACGATGATGGACTCAAGTCGATTTTAGGCAAGACGGCGAAGTTTGATGGGGATGCGACCTTAGATTTACTTTGTGATCAGCCGGCATGCGCCAAATTCATCACGAAGAAGTTGGCGAGTTGGTTTATTGAGGGCGCAATCTCCTCGGAGCTGAAGGAGAAATTGGCTTCGACTTTTGTCGCCAGTGGACTGGAGATTAAGCCGGTGCTGCGCGAAATTGTCGCGTCTTCTGAATTTTGGGACGACAAGCAGGTTCGCCACCGATCTAAGAGTCCGGTGGATTATTACGTCACGATGTTTCGGCAATTAGCCCTGCAACCTGTGCTTTTGCAACTGCGAGGGGAAGTGAAGGACAAGTTTAAGCCGATGAAAGCTGAAGTGCGGGGTGGGGCAGAGGGCATCTTGTTCCTGATGAGCCGAGAGGGATTTTTGCTGACCTATCCGCCCAATGTTAGCGGCTGGAAGTGGGGCGATGCGTGGATTACTTCGGCAAACATGACCGCTCGACTCCAGTTGCCGGGCACCATTTTTCAAGGTGAGGACACGAGCCGACCGATTGCGGTCTACGTTGTGCAAAAACTTGTGGCTGATTTCAAAGTCGATTCGCCGGAAAAGATTGTTGATGGCTTGATGGAAATCTTTGACGGAGAGATACCGGCCGTGAAGAGGACAATGTTGGTGAAAGCATGTACTGATGCTGGGGGAATGAGTGCCTTGCGAGACAAGGAGAAGGCGAGTTCGATGATTGTCGCGGTCATGAAGCTACTGGTTGCGACGCCGGAATATCAGACGTGTTAGGAAGGGCGAGGGCAAGGGCGAGGGTGAACTAACCCCTACTTGGGCGAAGATGCTGTCTCTAGAGAGCATCGAAAAGAAAGTTCGTTTGAATTAGCTTGTTTAGCCTGTAACATAGTCATAGGTTTATGGTTGTCGCGCTTTCTTTGGTTTTGACGTTGGCTTCTCGTAGTCAAGTGAGCGAACTCCTTGATGCTGCGGTAGCCCAACCCGGCTCGGTGCTTGCTAAGCAGATTTCCACGAGAGGGCAATTCTTAGCTGATGGCTACGAGTTTGCCGATGACTTTCGTTCGGACACCTTGGTTCGCCGCAAGACAGCTTCGTCGTCCCTCGATATGTTGATTTCCCGAGGAGCGGACGCGATTCCGTATTTAATTACGCAGTTAGGGAGCAAGGAACCATCCAATTTGAAGATTGGTGAGACCCAGGACGTAGTGTCGGTAGGTTACGAATTTTATGACCCAGTTGTGCGTCAACCGGACACAGAGGCTTGGGCCGTGGTAACCAATGACTTCATCATGAAGGCTCCGCAATACAAGCACGTTGTCACTCGAGGCGATGTCGCATTCTTTGCCCTTGGGCAGATTACAAACCGCTGGTACGGAATTCTTGGCGGTAACCCGGCTTTGAGCCTTTTTTGTTCAGCTTCGGACCATCCCGCGATTCAGAAATCAGCAAAGGACGACTGGGAGAAGTTGGGAAGTGAGGACTTGAAAGCTCTTTTGCGAAAAGACGTTTTACGTCCGGATTCTTATGCTCGCCAAGTCTTTGGGTTTGCTCGTTACCGCACTTATTTTCCGGGAGATGCCGCGGAGCTTGCGATTGACTGCTTGAGAACATCCTACGGGAAGTGGGCAAAAGGAGAACCTTCTGCATCGCCACGTTCGCTGATTTTGGAGTTGCAACCGATTGCGTGCCCTGCGCTTGATGAGGAGTGCCAGCGGATTTTGATGCGAGCGGACAAGGAAAATGGGTATTTGAACGA
>JAYUOQ010000305.1:0-9514 GCA_043760685.1 Armatimonadota bacterium
CCTAACAACGGTTACCAACGCGCTTGGCTTCATTTCCTCTATGGTTTACGACGCCAGTCGCAACATGACTGCTGAGGTAGACCCGCTAGGTCGAAGATACACGTACACTTTCGATGCCTACGGAAATGGTCTCACCGCAAAAGATCCTCGGGGTCTAACAACAACTTACACTTACGATAGCTTTGGCAACCAAACCAAGATCACCAACGCTGACGGAAGTGTGGTGACTCAAGCCTTTGACAATCTGGGACGAATGACCGCTGTTACCGACCCACTTGGCAGAATAACCAGCTACGGCTATGACGCGGCTGACCACGTAATCTCCATCACCAACGCTGCTGGAGAAATGTCGCGGATCGTTTACGACACCTGCCTCCCGACTGTGCAGGTTACGCCGATGGGTTTTAGAACCACGATGACCTATGGTAGGTTCGCAAACGTTTTGACCAAGCAAGACCCTCTGGGTAACGTCTGGACACAAACCTATGACAACATGGGTTACCAAACCGCGAGCACGGACCCGCTTGGACGAACCAGCACTATGGTTTACAACGCAGCTAAGCAGCGAATTGCTAGCCAAGATGCTTTAGGGTTCTTCACTACGTATTCCTACGATACGTCAGGACGCCCGAACTCGGTCCAAGACGCGCTGGGTAACCGAACTACGACCATCTACAACGCCAGAGATGCCATCGCCTCTCAAGATGCTCTAGGTAACCGAAGCACACAAACGTTTGACGCCATTGGTCGCCGAACGGCTTCGATCTCACCATTGGGCTTCATCAATACCACAGTGTACGATGCCGCGAACCAGGTCACGGCGCAAATAGACCCGCTTGGTAACCGAACAACCATGGCGTACAACGTCAACGGCGCTCAGGTTTCGACCCAAGACGCTCTCAACCAGGTTTCGACTACGAGCTACCAGTCAACCTCAAACCGGGTTGCCTCCAGAACCGATGCGAAAGGCTTTGTGAGTTCTTACATCTATGATGTCGCTGGACAAACGATTGCAACTCAAGATGCCTTGGGCTTCTTGTCTACATCGGTCTACGACAATGCAGGAAGAACTCAAGCCTCAGTCAACGCGCTGAACTTTAGAACTACCTACGCATACGATGCCGACAGCCGAATGACGGCGGTAACCGATGCGCTCGGTCAAGTTTCGACCTTGGTTTACGATGCCGCTAGTAGGCGGATTGCATCGCAATCTCCGATGGGCTTTGTTAGCACGACGATTTACGATAATGCGGGCCAAGTTACGGCTTCGCAAGATGCTCTTGGTCAACGAACCTCGTACACATACGACGCTCGCGGAAGCCAAACCGGGATGCAGGATGCAAGCGGCAACCGAACGACTTCGGTTTACGACGCTCTTGGAAGGACTCAGGCTTCAGTCGATACCTTGAACTTTAGGACGAGCTACACCTACGATGTCATCAGTCGTCAAACGGTGCGTCAAGATGCTTTGGCGAATCTCATCACAATGAGTTATGACGCCAATAGCCGAATGACAGCAATCTCGAACGAAATTGGCAAAGTTAATACGACCACTTACGATGCGGCAGGGCGAGTGACCCAAAAGCAGCAACCAAGCGGACTTGTTACAACATATTCCTATGATGTAATTAACGAGCAAACCGGAATTCTTTATAAAGATGGAACGAGAGTCACATACGCTTACGATGCGATTGGATTAACCTCCTCGGCTGCGAATAACACTGGAACCACGACTTACGCTTACGACAAAGTAGGGCAGATGCTTGGCAAGACTGATCCTGGCACGCTAGTTCAGGCTTACACCTACGACGGTGTTGGTCAAAGACTAACCCTCAAAGACCCTGACGGTGGAATTCGGACCTTTACCTACGATGCACTTGGTCGCAAGACTGTTTTCAGAGATCCTGACAATAAGTTCACGACGTTCCAATATGATGCGGATTTTCGCGAAACGACCATGTTGTTCCATTCGGGAATGAAGCGGGCGCGAACCTACGATGCAATTGGAAGAACAACGAAATTGCAAGACCTTAATCCATCGAGTGCCAACCTACAACTGTTAACGTACACCTTCGATGCAGCTGGAAATCCAACCCAAATTCTCGACAGTTCGGGAGACCTCGCAAAGTACGGATATGACACCAAGTACCGCTTGACCTCAGCCAACTTCACACCGGCGACGAACAAGTTCTACACCTATACCTATGATGCGGTGGACAACCGAACATTCTCAAGTGAGGATGGACCATCGACCTTTACCTACAATAGTGCGGGCCAAATTTCGGTAAGTAATCTATTGGGAGTGCTTTCGACTTATACTTACGATAGTGACGGAAACAACACCGTGGTTCGAACTGCCAACACTTTCGTAACAATGACGTATGACCAGGAAAATAGAATGACTACTCACAAGACAGGAGCAACGTTTAACACGTTCACCTATCAGCCTGACAACATGAAGCGAACCGAGAAACTCGGCGCCACAACAACAACCCTGATTTGGGACGGAAGCGATTACTTGCAAGGAAGGAGCTAAACAAAATGCCAGTTACAAACTATTACACGATTGATGGTCAGATGATTGGCTACAAAGACGCATCTGGTCGAAAAGATTACCTGACTGATGCCCTTGGTTCGGTAACCGCCGAGGTTGACCAAACTGGCGCAACCAAGACCTTTGATGGGCGATATAAACCCTACGGAGGAGATTTGTCCTCAAACGGAACGAGAGGTAGTTATGGATGGGTAGGAGGCTGGGGATATAGAGGGACTGGGCTAAGTGCCTCGAGCCACTATGTGAGGGCAAGGCACTACTCAAAGTCAAGTGGAATGTGGACAACAAAAGATCGAATTTGGCCAATTGAATCCGCATTTGGATATTCAGACTCGAATCCAGTATTTAGGGCTGATCCAAGTGGACTGAAGCCAGAGAGAATGAAGACCCCCAAACTGCCAGTGTTTGATCCTTGCGGGGGCCAATCCAGCGATGATGCTGTTAGATCCCCATGTAGAAATATTCTGCCGGGATACGAAGATCTCAGGAAAGCTATCGAAGAGTGCCTTAAAAAGGGGGAAGACCCCAAAGATTTGGGTAACTGCCTTAAAGGTAAAGGGAAAGATTTTAAGAAGGAGCTTTCTCTCGAAATGATTCAATATCTTGTGTGCATGGGCATTGGCGAACGAATGGGCAATCCAGGCATAAATGCCTGCGGTCCTCCGATGCCCAAGGATAGTGACTCTAGGCAATGGTGCTGCGAAGGCTGGAAATTGGTTTGCCAGTTGATTTGTTTCGTTAACTTTTTTGATGACCCTATCGCATATATGGCATGCTTAGGAAAGTGCGAGACAGGTTTTAATATTTGCTGGGACGCAACTGGATAGTAAAGAGCATGTTTAATATGATTATCTTGTCTACCTGTATTATTGTCAAAAATTACTATAATTTTCAAAATTCACAATCTAAAAATATTTCGATTACATATAAAATTGCTGGTGGTAACTTGAAGCTAAAGTTACCTGAAAATGTCGGTCACATGAAATATATCGAAATCAAAAACTCTAACCCTCAAAATTTGTCTCCTAAAATAAAGTACGAATCCTTTGAATTACCAATCAAATATAGTGTTGCAAGTTCAATTTTTCTGATCGCCAAGAATAAACGCTATTTCAATGAAGAAAATGTATTCTTTAAGACTTTTCCTCAAACAAAAGGGGCCGACAATAATTTGAAAGTTAGCTTCATTTGGGAATCAAACAAATGGAAATACCACCTCTTAGTAATGGGTTCAAAGGCGAAGAACACCCGTACAATATGCAGATTTTTCGCAGTTGGCCCAAAACATTTCATCACCGCAAGTGGAAACTACTTTGGACCCATTAGGTCAAGATTAGATCCAATGGAACAATTTCGAACATATTTTTCACTCTATACAAGGGCTATTTGTAAAAATATTTATTAGTTGTTTGATCGCCAATCTAGTTCAGAGTCGCGTTATGTAATGTAGTTCGAAAGAAGTGTTGGGTGAAAGATATTGCCGAAATGACCCAAAAGAGACAAAGTAAGGCGATAAGTCACTGCAAGGGTAAGGTAGTTTTTATGCCGCCCATAGTATCTTAGGCGAGCCACTAGCGTGGGTTGGATTATATTGTGGCACTGCGTTCCGACATCTAGTAAGATGACAACACCTTGCACCGGTGGAGTAGGCACGACGACCTCAGTAGTTTAGCTGAACGCAGAGAGTGCATCAGTGGTATATGGTCGAATAGCTAGGTGTACCTAGCAAATTAGTTGATATCCATGAAGACAATGAGCGATCGAGTAACAGCATTTCTCAACCAGTTTGGCAAGCCTCTGCTGTGGGCTGGGTTAAACTCATATCCTGTTGTGGTGGCGAGCCACGGTGTGGGCTGGATAATCTTGTGTGACCTGCATACCCGACAATGTGCGAAGCTCCGAGGATATGCAGGAAAGTACGGCGTATAGTTTTTAGACTGTGAGAAGTGACAAGTAATCGACCACGAAACTCGTAGCCAATAAGAGTAATCGAGCAAAGAAATTTCTTAACCAATTTGAGAATCCGTCTAAATGCCCAGACCTTCGAAGTTTCGGACTCGACGGCTCAAATCAGTATTGCAACCTGCTTTACTCCGTTGCAAAGGAGCTTCAACCGAAGTTTGTTGTCGAGCTTGGCACGTGTACTGGTGGCTCTACTTCCCACCTCGCCGCCGGAACCTCGGGCAAAGTCCTCTCCATCGACATCGAAATCCTTCCCGATGCCAGATAGCGACTTCTTGCTTTTGACAACGTCGAACTAATACAAGGCGACACCCGAGATCCCGAACTTGTTGACGAAGTCGCAAAGCATCGTCCAATCGACCTCCTCTTCATTGACACTGACCACACCGCCGAACAAGTAACTGCAGAACTATCTCTATTCGGTCCTCTCGTCCGGCCCGGGGGGCTCATCTTCTTCGACGACATCCGAATGAACCCCGGAATGTCCGCCTGGTGGGATGGACTTGAGGAAGACAAACTCGAACTGCCCGAAATGCATTGGACCGGGTTTGGCGTCGTCTTTCGGTCAGTGCCAAATGTGGCACCACAATGGAAGTGCTTAAGCAAATGACTATTTCGATTTAACAACTAGTTAAGACTTCTTACCGAAAACATGAATTGTTATATATAATAGAATTGAGGTTTAACAGCATGCCTGTCACGAACTACTACACCATAGACGGTCAAATGATTGGCTACAAAACAGCGGCGGGTCGAAAAGACTTTCTGACCGACGCCCTTGGCTCAGTCACCGCCGAGGTTGACCAAACGGGAGCGACCAAGACATTCGATGGGCGTTACAAACCATATGGCGGAGACTTATCATCCACTGGAGCCAGAGGAAGCTACGGCTGGGTTGGGAATTGGGGGTACAGGGGAACGGGACTATCAGCTGCAAGCCACTATGTTAGGGCTAGACACTATTCTAACACGAACGGCTCTTGGACCACGCAAGTTGTTCAGGATAAAATGATCAGAGGTGAGCAAAGTTACGGCTATGCATTAAGCAACCCAGTCATTTTTATCGATTTTTCTGGTCTCGCGCCTCAACGATCTAAGAAACCAGAAGTAGTTAAGCCAAAACCAGGTGAAGGTAATTGCACTGTCAAAGTTTGCGCCATGTACGGTTGGAACAATCTTGTAGTGACTCATCAATACGTTTGTTCGGTGACTTTTGGAGGCCGAACCTGTAGTGGTGGATTGTATCCAGGAGGAGTCCATGATGCAAATCAACCGTGTAACGATCATACAGGTGATACCTCTGACAATGCCTCCGATAAGGGCGGAATCCTTCCGCATCCAGTTCCTGGTGGGGGCACCCGAACGTTCCCCATCAAGTGCGTCACAATTACAAGTGCATGCGACGCTGCCTCGGCTGTTTGTATTTGCATTAATAAGTTCCGTGCGAATCCACCAAGTTATGGTGGCAATCATATTTGTTGGGATTTTAGGAATGACGTTGAGAGGTGTGTGGAAGATATGCTTGGCAGAGATATTCCTGGAGTCTGGAAAAAGGGACGAAATAAAGGTCCGCGGCCATGGTAATTGGAAAATGGCTATTCTTTGGTGTGATGTTGGCGGGTCTACTGGGAGCTTTGTGGAAATGGCGCACGGATGGAGTTAGGGAAGTTGAACTGAGGAAAGCGGCGACTTTAACTTTCAATGCGGCTAAAGATGGCGATGAAGTTTCATCGTTACCGGAGTCTGTGACGCAATCCTGTTGGAAAAGTCTCGTCGAGACACAGGATTCCTTAGGGAAGTTAGAATCTTATGAAATCGAAGAAGTGTACGTTCCTTTTGTTGGAGTAACGGATTCGGTAATTGTCCGGACCTTGCGGCGTGGAAAACGATACAAAGAAATGCTGGTCAGCGTCGGCACAAAGTTCTATGAACATCAACTCATAGATAAGTAGATTGATGAGTTCTTGGTGTGAGCTAGGTACTCCTGGCTTTTGTGTGAGTTGCGTACTCGGCAAGCCACTGTTGTGGACGGGTTAGATTTATATATTGTTGTGGCCTGCGTAGTTGACAATTCCGTCTCGTTTACCTCGTCGGAATTTTCGATCTGCGGAAGGTGAGAAAATAAGTAGGAAAGGGAATAATAAATTAAGATCTGGCGTTATGAATGGAACTTACCTATGAAGCAATCAAACCCAATTAGTGATCGAGCAAAAGAATTCCTCAACCGTTTTGAGAACCCGTCTCAATGCCAAGACCCACGAAGCTTTGGATTCGACGGTTCGAACCCATACTACAACCTCCTCTACTCCGTCGCCAAAGAGCTTCAACCAAACCTTGTCGTCGAACTCGGTACTTGCACCGGAGGGAGTACTTCGCACCTCGCCGCCGGAACCTCGGGTAAAGTCCTCTCCATTGACATCGAAATACGACCGGATGCCAAAAAGCGCCTCCTTGCTTTCGACAATGTCGAACTGATGCAAGGCGACACCCGAGATCCCGAACTTGTTGCTGAAATCGCAAAGCGGGGACCAATCGATCTTCTCTTCATCGATACTGATCACACCGCAGATCAAGTAATTGCCGAGCTAGCCCTATTCGGACCGCTAGTCCGCCCAGGTGGACTCATCTTCTTCGACGACATCCGAATTAACCCCGGAATGTCTGCGTGGTGGGACAGTCTCCAAGAAGACAAATTCGAACTCCCCGAAATGCATTGGACCGGGTTCGGAGTCGTCTTTCGGTAAATTGCTATGGACTTCCCAAACTGCTTTACTAAGGCTCACTATGGAATAACCTTTGGTGGACACCATGTTTCCCAAAGTTGGAACGATTTAGGTATTTGGGAAGAGTTCTTTAATCGCGCAAGTATCAAATCTTTTCTAGAACTTGGGACCTTTAAGGGCGGTACAACGCTATATTTTCAGATGCAAGGACTGATCCGAGGCTTCACTGTTACCTCAATCGATAGTACCGACCACGGAGTCCCTGCCGAACTGCTTTCTAAAATTGGCGCAAACCTTCTCACCATGGACCTTCTTTCCGAGTCCACCGTCGACCCAATGAAATTCCTAATCGAAAGTCTGCCCAAGCCGCTTATCTTGTTCTGTAACAATGGAGATAAGCCACTCGAATGGAACCGTTTTGTACCTCTCCTTAGCCCAGGTGACTTCGCCGCCGTTCACGACTGGGGAACCGAGTTTCATGAATCCAACCTTGACCCACATCCAACCCCGTTTATGCAAGGAGAATGCGAAATCACTCAAAGCATGACTCGCTTCTTTGCAATCTAAAAGGCGGAACGAGTTATTATGGAGTTAGCCTTTAATGTCCGAACCAAGCCTAACGAACACGAGGCTGAGAAATCATGAATAACCTGCCAGCTCCAGACGATGATGAACCTATTGATAAGATCGAGGATTCTTCCGATCATATTGCCGACACGAGTGGTTCGAGTGGCGCAATTACATACACGTACGACCCAAGTGGTCGCCAGGTCCATCTAACCGCGGATTTAGGAACTCAGTCGGTATCATCTCAGGAAAATCCCGACACTGAGATAGAATCCAAACGATCCAAGGCATCTTATTCGTACGCGTAAAACAATGCAAGCAAATTCAAGACTTATCGGTACGATGCAAATGGTCGTAGCAAAATTGAAACTGGTGACCCCGAGTAGGAAAGCCATGTCAGCCATGTCGATTGGTGCAAACTAACCGATTCTACTTATAGCGTTCACTCTTTCTTTTCGATCTAAAACATCCCTCCAATTCGAAGGGATGAGGAAGTGTTTGTGCGGAGTCAGACCTGCCTTGCTCCAATGAGTTCTTTCTCGAACAAGAGTCCGGTTATCTGTCCTATAGATATTTTGGCAATAAGCCGGTCAACTGTTGGGTTGTGGGTTGCATAGGTTGGCTTTTTGTCTTGAGCGCGTAGCGATATGGCGAGATCAGTTTTAGCATCCCATTCGTATCGCCAGAGCCTTGCGACTCGAAAAGGTTCTTGATCGAGATTTTCTCCGAGATGGTAGTTGAACCCCCCAGAAAACACTACTATTCTTGGTGCTCCCCAACGAAGCGGTACGCAAGCCGATCTTTGGTGAGCGGCATTGTGGATTCCACAGACCAGAACCGTACCACTAAGGATAATCCGTTCAGCATTACGCTCAATTTCATTTAGCTGATCATCAGAGTGTATTGCGTTTCCGAATGCTTCGGGAATGCACTCTAATTTGGCACCGAGAAGCCTGGTGTTTCCATATAGCCACAAGCCAGATGGCTCATAGAACCCAGGTTCAAGATCAAATGGTGCGGTACGACGAGGTGGGGCGGACTTAGTTCCGCTTCGAATTGTTTGAAGGTTCGACACCTAAGCAATGTCTAATCAGCGGCAAGGTTTCGCAATTTCCAGCGCATTCACGCAACGAACGCTAGTAGCGCTGTCTCTCACTTTGTCTCTCTTAGCGGGTAGATTTAGGGAGAAATTGAGAGACGTCTGGATACCTTGTCAAGGGTTTTTGAGGCTTTTTTTCTTCATTGGTAATGAAGAGGTCACGGGTTCAATTCCCGTCTGAGGCTCCAGCTAGCATTTACCACTATGATTGCATAGGATTCCATAGAGGTAGGCTAGCGCCACATGGGTAAACCAAAAGTAGGGTTAATGTGGCATGGTGACCGAGAAGCTCGTGACACCGCCGACCTAAACACAAGCAGGTTTGCAAAAGCCGCAGTTGCCTTGCGCTCCGCCGGAATCCAACCAATTGCCGTCGTTTACAACGACGACTTTTTGGAAGAAGTAAGAGGTCAATTGCTAATCCTCGACGCCGTTCAGGTTTGGGTTAATCCAATCGAAAGCGGGCGAAACCGCTCTAAATTGGACCGGTTACTGGCTGAAGTTGCCGATGCTGGCGTGTTGGTGAACACAAATCCGAAAACCATTCTCAAAATGGGCACGAAGCAAGTTCTCATTGATACCAAGGATATGAGCTGGGGAACCGACGTT
>JAYUOQ010000306.1:0-3610 GCA_043760685.1 Armatimonadota bacterium
ACCGTCTCCTCGCTGTCAAATGACATTGAAAGGACGGTCGATCTCAGGCAATCCGGATCAGTGCCGTAGTGACTGTTCCCTTCAACTCTACCAATTTGAATCTTTAGGTCCTCGATGGCATATGACCCATTCGGCAGAGAAAACTCAGCAAAGCCTCCCGGCAATACCGACTTTGTAAATGACGTCCTTCTTAGCTCGGTACCAAGAAATTCGGCTTGTTTCGGAAACGGAAGGTCCTGAACACTGGCTGGCTTTCGAAAAGTCTCAACCGCGGTTCCCTCCGGATAGGCTCGATAGTTGATGATATTGTAAAACGGCTTATCCACCATCGTCACCTTGACGCTCTTAGCGAACGGAATCGGCAGATAAGAGTCACCGGCCCTCGCGGTTGGTCGAGCAAATCGCGTACGAATGCTGCCCTCGCCTCGCACCAACTTGATCAGCGATTCGTCGAAGGTCGGAGTCGAAGACCCATCCAGGTAGATTCGCACATTCGGTCCGATTCGGTTGTTGAAATCGTAATAGAAAAAGGGCGTCCACATTTTGGTGATGCAGCCGGGACCAGTGTGTTCCATGATCACGTATTCGCGCTTGCCGTTCACCGTCTCTTCACGAATGTAACCGGTTCCGTCGCTGTCAGCAAACCAACCCGGCTTGTCGCGATGAGTAGATTCGCGGTTGTAACTAGAAGCTTGAAGGGATTGGTAGGGAGGATTTGGAAAACTTGCCAATCGATCCCGATCGCCCATCTCAGTCAGCAACGAATTGAGCGTAATGGGTGGTGGTGCACCAACCATTACGCTTAACAAATAAAGTGCTGTTATCATAAATAGGCTCTATGGCCAAGCCACCCTAAGTGGCTTATTGTTGTACTTATTGTAATCGACCGTGAACAGGGTTTTCTTGCTTAAGTTAAATGCCTTATTCCATCGACCCGGCTCAGTACTGTGCATTTTCGAATAGCGAAGAGCAAATGGAATCATCAAAGTCTGACCGTTCTTCATTTTTGGAACATTTACATTGGCTTCAAATAAAACAACGTGGTCCTGACCAGCCCCTTCGTCGTACCAGCCTTCAACTTGGACAAAGATTGGTGACGTGCCAACATAAACACCCTCTTCGCTACACTTGCAAGTAACTTTGACCTGCATCATTGCAGGTTTGTCGGCAAAATCGGGATCCGGAACAAGGTCTGGTCCAAGCGTATTGTTTGAAAGATGTCCAGCTTTTGCCATATCTTTTGCGCCGGACTGGATGGCGGAAGAAAGCTGGTCACGGGCCAGATCTCCTGCACCTGAAGCATCTAATATTTGTCCGGCGACAAAGTCCGATCCCAATTCGCCCAGTCCCGGTAGCTGGATCGGGTTCTCTGGAACTCCCATCATGGTACATGCTACATCGATTCCAAGTCGAACGAGTTCAACCGGAATTCCAGTAGCATTGCTAATTTGCTCAGCCGCGAAGTTTTTGACCGAGTCAACGAAGCCATTGGCAAAAGAAATGAGGTTCTCAGCAAAATTAAAGACTGAAGCGAGGAAGCTCGGAGCGTCCGCGATAACGTCAGTCCAAGACTTGCCATTGTCCTGCTTCGGCGGTAGATACACCTTCAATCCCTTGTGAGGCGTGGCACCACCAGCAAGTTGCTTGTACCAACTGTAATATGCCTGTTCGACCGGATTATTGTTTGGTGGATCCTTTGTGAGCACAAAGTGGTAAAGCGGCCCCGCCCATGGTGGGGCGTAATGGGCCAGTTCGATGCCAAAGTAAGCACTTGCGACAGGAGAACCTGGAGGCAAGGTCTGCGGTGGACTAGTATTTGGGGCGTAAAGTGTGATGATCACGCCAGATTGCTGGGATACTTGGTTGCCGTGCCCGTCATTGGGATAGATCATGGCGACATAGACGTGAGGATATGAAATGGTGCCAGCTAAATCCCACTCAAAACGCCCCTGATCGCCAACGATTTTGGTTTGAATCTCTTTGTTGCTTCCATCATCTACTTGTCGCAAAACGACAAGTGCCTGTTTTGCACTAGTATCAGCATTCCATCGGAATTGAACTGGTCTGGATAGCTCTATTTTCGCGGCTTTGCTCCAAACCGATTTCTCGGCAAACTCACCGTGCCCACCTGAGAACATATTTGCATCTGTTTCAAAGGAACTTGGAGGTAATTGGACAACTGGTGGTTCGACAAAGTGAATCTTCATCGGATCGGATGGTTGGGCCGCCAAATCTCCGTTGATTTTCAGAAGAATGACTCTCAAGAAATAGTCACCCTTTGGATGGGTTCCGCCAACTACTTGGTTGGAAACATCAAGTCCAAATTCACCGTTAATTGCAGGAAACGGAACTGCCCCGGTAGCCGTACTCAAGGCAACAACTCGCCAAGATCGGGGATCGCCACCGAAATTATTTTGTGAAATTTGGTAAACCGCAGACGTCACATCAGAGGCTTGAGAAGTCCATCGAAACCCAATTGCCGAGGAAGAAGTCGTCAAGTTGTTTGTCCAAGGAGGACCGTTTCCCTCCCTTCTTGCCTCTACAAACGAAGGCATTTCGGGTGGCATCTTTTCCCCATATTCGACTGTTACCGTGGTCGTCGAGTTTCCGGCGCTATCAACGAATCTAACGTAATATGTGGTGAACCCAATGTTGTCAATCATGCCAACTGCGGTTGGATCGGATACCGAACCTCTCGATCCTCCATCTCCAATGGCTCCAGGACGCGAGATAATTGGTCTTGTGCTCTTTGGTTTGGGCGCAAACATGCCAACATTGAGCGCAAAAGTCCCATCATCTGCAGTGATTACCGGAGCGGTGTAGATTGGCACGATCGGCTTGACTTGAATCTGGTTGGCAAGGGTAAATGCCGCTCCAGGAATCGATGTAATAAACCCAGGTGGTGATTTAAAGACTTCAACTGTTCCTTTTTTGGGAAATGGGCCAGCACCCTGAATCTTTAGCTCAGCAAATGGTCTTGATGTCCGCCAAGAAACACTGGCACTTCCAGAATAAGGAGTATCGTCGAGCTTTGGTGGACGACCGCCGGGCAAAGCTGCTGGTGCAGCCGCTTGACCTCGTGCGCTTAAGACAGGATGCCCTTGGATAACAGGGGAAACCGGCTTAATATCTTGACCTCTGGAAAATGGCCCAAAGACAAAGAGCATGAGCGTTAGCAGGAATTTTGCGACTCGCATGCAGCATTGTAACACGAAGCAAGCTCATAGGCATCAAGAACTTTCGCACACAAGAATCAGGAACCGGAACAGATTCAGTTTGGTTAATTGCTTCAATGAGTACAGTCGCCCTACAGTTCTTTAATATCTTCTTTTTGGTTTTTCATACCTTGCTTATCGTGTTTAACTGCTTTGGTTGGGCATTGAGGCGAACTCGGAAATGGAACCTCATCACGTTGGCTGTGACGGCTTTTTCATGGCTCGTCATGGGAATATGGAAAGGAGTGGGATATTGTATTTGCACTGACTGGCATTGGCAAGTCCGCCGAGCACTTGGTCAAACAACAAATGAATCTTCCTACTTGGATTACTTGGTGAAAGTTCTCACTGGCTGGACTCCAGACCCGGCACTAACCAAAGCTGTGGCGGGTGCT
>JAYUOQ010000307.1:0-3610 GCA_043760685.1 Armatimonadota bacterium
TTCAGTGGTTGTGCCTGCACTAAATGAAGAAAGGACCATCGAAGAGGTCATTAACCGACTCTTCGACTTGCCATTTAGTACCCAAATCATCGTGGTAAACGATGGCAGCACGGACGGAACAGCAAAAATTCTGGAGAGTTTTGGAGACAAGATTGAGGTTATTACCAATGAGATTCCTTCTGGCAAAGGCAACGCGATTCGTAAAGCTCTACCGAGCATTAAAGGGCTCGCGACAATTATTCAAGACGCTGATTTAGAGTACGAAAGCTCAGAAATTCCATCACTTATCACTCCCATCGTCGAAGGTCGAGAAAAGGTTGTTTTCGGCAGTCGATTTACCAATGGCTTACCGGCAGGTATGGCGATTCCTAACAAGATCGTGAACGTGATGCTGGCCCTCAACGTTCGACTCCTTTACGGCGTCAAGCTATCGGATGAGGCAACTTGTTATAAGGCGCTCCGATCGGACGTTTTGCAAGCCATGGAGCTTGAATGTAAGCGATTCGAGTTCTGCCCCGAGGTAACTTCCAAAGCGATTCGCCTTGGTTGCCACATTGCCGAGGTACCAATTTCTTATACTCCGCGAAGCAAAAATGAGGGCAAGAAGATCCGTTGGACCGATGCTCCGGAAGCGTTTTCCACTTTGTTTAAGTACCGATTTTGGAAGTCGAGCAAGGAACTGCTTGACGACAAGGTTGTTAGCCAAGCAGCAACCGCATTTTTGAGATAATCTTCCATGAAAGGACGAGTTAAGCTGTTGCTGGCGTGGTTGGTTGGAACGTTGTTCCTTGCCGCTTGGTATCCGTACTTCTCTACCGAGATCAGGCCCCATAACGACTCTTGGTCCGATGCTTTGGTTACCAATGCCTTGCTCCATGCGAGCGGCAAAGGAACGGTTCCCGAAAGCTACCTTGGCACTTCCCTTCCTTTCACTCAAGGCGAAGTCGCGGAGATGCTCAAGAACACTCCGAACGAGACGTATAAGTCGGCTTTTGGGCTTCAGGGCTATTTGGCGGTTTGGACCTGGAAGGCGATGGGCTCAGGTGACATCTTCACCACTACTCGGGTTTTACGAGTGCTTTATTCGGGAATGCTTGGCGGTTTGCTCATTGCCTTAGCGTGGGATATTCGGAAGAAGTTTGGGGTTCTGGCGGGCACAATCGTCGGGATCACCATCGTCTCTTCCCCGTTCATTGCCTTCTTTGGGCGTAGCTTGCACTGGCAAGGGTGGCTGATTTTCTTGCCATTCGTGTTTAGTTGGATCCTGTATCCCAAGTACGCCAGTCAAGGAAAGACGAAGCAGTTTTGGGCAATTATTGCGGTTATGGTGATGGTTCGGAGCCTAGTTGGCTATGAGTTCCTTTCGAACATTTGTATCGCGGTGTGTATTCGACCCATGCTCTATCACCTAGAGCAAATGAACCTGAAAGTGCGATGGAAAGGCATTATTTTGTCGAGCTTGTTGGCTACGACTATGGGTTTTGCCGGCGCGGCAGCAGTTCACGTCGGCGCTTTGACAAAGGAAGTCGGAAGTCCGATTGAGGCGATCAAGCACATTAAGTCTCGAGCGGCGGATCGGATGTCGAGCAAGCTCAGCGTGGCTGATGCGGCATTGATGAAAGAAAAGCCACGACCAACTTCGGACGTGGTGAAGGATTATCTGAAGGATTACGGAATGTTCATGATTCCGCACGGCATTTGCATCCTTGGTTCGTTGGTTTTGCTCGGAATGGCGATTCGAGATCGAAAGACTGCGATGGCAGACGTCATTATGCTTGGGTTTGGAGCGATGGGGTCGTTCTCGTGGGCGGTGTTGATGCCGAACCATATGTATATTGGTGGGGTGCACAACAAGATCATCTTCTTCTTGCCGATGTACTTTATGTTCGCAATTGTGTTGGCTAGGCGGCTCGAGGCTGCGGCTCAGGCACCAATGATCACTCATGCGGTTATTGGTGAGCCAGATCCTGCGAAGGTCTCGGTTTCGTAGATCATCCCTTTAGGGAATGATGTTCGTGATGATTGATCACCTGCTAAGTCTTGTCATGAGGAAATCGGCAAGGAGTCGTGCTGCCTCCGCAGCCCAGTGGCGGATGATTTCCGTAGATCGTAAAGATTCTCCCCGTCAAGGATCAGGCTGTGGAGGCTTCATTACAAGCCTCCACAGCATAGTCTTGGATAACAAATGTCCTACGTAACTTTACGATGCATCAGAGACCGGGCTACGGAGGCAGCGAAAGACTATTCCCCGTTCCAAGCCCGTAGTTGTTTTCGGAATTCGTAGTACGCTTTCTTCGGCTTTCCGGTTGTGGTCTTCAGTCCCAAAGACGATAGATAGCTTCGGAATTTGTCGTCCTTCATCTGGTAGTACTGTTCGAAAACGTCGACCATCGACTGAGGGAAATCGCCTTGCTGGAAGAAGCTTGCGAAGGATATTCTGGCTGAGTTCTTTTGCAGTTGAGCGAAAGCTTGCTTAATGAACTCAACTTGGATATCTTCACTGCTTTTGTTGCCTTCTCCAGATGGGCATCCAATTTCGGTCAATACGAGCGGTTTGCTACCCGCCAGGCTCAGCATCGACGAAAAGTGGCTCTCGACTGAGGTCATTGGCAGTACTTCGAAGGTTTGACCCAGGGGGTAATACGTCATCATGGTGACGTCAAAATTGGACTGAATCTTCTTGACTAATTCGGGTTTTCGCATCAAGCCATCGAAGGTGGTAATGACGCCAACCGGAGCCTTGATTCCCGCTCCTCGGAAAAGGGTTCGGGCAGACTTGACCATCGACAAATAGCCCGAAACTTCGTTGGGGTGGTTGCCAAGGTAGACATCGACTTCATTGCCGAACGATATTGCCTTTACGTTTTTTGGCAAAAGGGGAATGATTTTTTGAAGCATGGTTTCCCACTGATCCAACATCCTCTGTTCGTCGAAGCCAACGTTGGTCAAGGCAATAGGCACACATTTGTTGCTGGTGTCAATTGGCTTGATGCAGACCACAACATCGCCTCCAAGCAGCTTTGCAATTCCGACTTGGTCCTGAAATGCTTTGGGATTGAATGCGGTTTCATTTTCGAGATCTGACCACTTAACATTCACGTAAGTTGCTTCTATTCCGAGCCTTAGCTCATCCCGCACCGCAGCTAAGTACGATTCTTCGTTCAGCGGTTCGCTTGGCATCATGCTAAGGGCAATCGATGGTTTTATAGCTTGGGATGGTGCCAAAAGTGCCAAAGTTGCGATCAAAGTACTTATCATGTTTGATCCTACGGCTCTCGGCATTTTATGACGGCATCGTAGGACTAAAGGCTGTCGACGATAAGTTTGTTTGGTTGGTATGGCGTGATGACAAACTTGATCAATTCGAGCCCAGTAGTGTCGTGCGAAAACTCATGACCGAGGTCAACATATGGGATGTTAAGCGGGCTTACTGATCGAATCGACAGTGGCATGTCAGCTGGCTTGGAAATACTACAAACGTGATCGCCGTCTCCTTTATTTGCCACAAAACCCACTGAACCCCACGGGGTATGCGACATAACTTCCAGTGATTCGAGGTCGCCTAACTGAGGTCGGACAAACCAGTTCCCTTTTGCATCCTGACCAATTC
>JAYUOQ010000308.1:0-3602 GCA_043760685.1 Armatimonadota bacterium
GCGCCAACCGAGTACGTTGATCTGATCATCGATGTAATGGCGGACGCTGGAGCCGGCATGGTTGGCAACTATCGTCGATGTAGCTATCATTCCGAAGGAATTGGAACGTTTGAGCCGCTGCCAGGATCTGACCCGTTTGTTGGTCGGATTGGCAAATCAGACCAAATTGAAGAGCACCGCATTGAAATGATGTGTCCCGCTCGATTGGTCGATGACGTTGTAGCGGCGATCGTCGAACGACACCCGTATGAGCAGCCAGTTTTTCATGTCATTACTCTCAAGCCTTTGATCGAGCAACCAGTTGGTCGGATTGGAGTGCTTGAAAATCCGATGCCATTGGCAGAATTTCAGAAGTTATGCGACACTAAGTTAGGTACCAGGTCGTTGACTTGGGGCGATCCAAACCGGATTATTAGCAAGGTTGCAGTTTGTGGTGGGGCGGGAGATGAGTTGTGGGAAGCGGCTATAGAAGCGGGAGCTGATGCTTTTGTCACGGGCGAGATTCGGCACCATATCGCAAAGGCAGGCACCGAAGCGGGAATGGCGATGATGAGTTGCGGTCACTTTGCAACTGAGCATCCGGGAATGGAAAGTCTTTGTGAATTTTTTGCGGCTCATTTCCCTGGCGTCCAATGCCAAATGTTCTCACCGGAAAATGGCTTAGCGACACGTCCAATTTAGAACCTAACTGGCTGGAATCGCGTATTATCCCGATAATGGAAAATCATCACGAAGAAAACGTGCTTCGTGAAGTTCCTGACCTTGAAACTCTTCAAGAGTTGCTCAGCCGGCTCAATGAAGTTGAGCACTATACGCCAGTCTCTCGTACCGACAAGATCACGGTTGAGGACATTGCTGAAGCCCTCAGTTTGAATCCTGAACATGTTGCACGGGAGCTTGAGGCTATTCTTGAAGATCATCGTGACGCACGCCTTGCTGGAGTGATTAGGGAGTTAGAAGAGCCACTTTATCGGGTTGAACGGGCCGGTCATCAGGTTCACGATCCGCTCGGTAATCCCCTTTACAAACTACGGTCGGTGCAGATTCTAACGGAAAAAAATCGAACGAAGACGGAATTGCCTCGGCGAGAATTAAAGGAAACAGATTCAGATCGACTCGGGCATTGGATTGGAAAATTCATGATTATTCTGATGTTTTCCTTGATGGCAATTTTGGTGATCAAAGCTCTCGTCGTAATTGCAATTCAAAAATAGTAAATTCGACCGCCGACAAACGTCTGAAATAACTAATGGTCACTCTTGCAGCAATAACCTTGATGGCGCTTTCACAGGGCGCGACGGCGAAAACTGCGCCAACTATCAAAGAGGAGGTCGGGTTTATTCGAGCGACTTTTACTTCGGTAAAAGGGACCATCACGGTTATTTTGCCAAGCGACATTGCGCAAGGAGACACCATTTCCGGCACTTACTTCCCCGACGCGAAATCGAAGGATATTGAGGACCTGCAAATTGATCTTGGAACTTCGCACGGGCCACCGCCAGAAATTTCGAACAGCCCTCGTCGTATTTGGACGGTTCCCGCAGATGCCGGTCCTCGGCTTAGCCTAACCGTCTGGACATCGGACGGAGTCTCTTTTGGAACCACTTATGTCAATGTTGAAGCTAAAAGGGCCAAGGTTTCACAGTTCACTATTCCAAGTTTCTTGCGAATTGGAGCGGCCGGTGTTTTGACTGGTCCGTTTGACGGAAACGCCGAGAATACGCGCGTTAATGCCACCGGGGTTAACTGCGCGGTTGTAGCGGAAAGCCCTCGTTCCGCGGTCATTCTCGTACCTAGCTCCATTAAGCTTGGAATGTCGACTCTTGAGTTAACTGAGCAAAAGATGAAGGGAGAAGCGCAGACCCGGATGCTGGGAGTTCAAATTAGTTCGCCGAAGACGAGCCTTACGCACGGGGAATTATCGAGCGTAACGGTGAAAGTGGATGGACTGATGGGGGTGGCTGAATCTAAGTTACCGATGGTGATTCTTGAGAATCTCACTCCCACGATTATTGACCTTGACAGCAAGGTCAAGCATTACTTGATTGCAAAGCCACTTGAGGACGGCACCTATTCGAAGACTTTGAGCATTACGAGCCTGTTGGGGGGCAAGTTTGCGGTGTCGGCAGTAGTCGATCCTGGATCGGGCACAAAGATTGATCTCAAGCCAATTGAGTTGAATCAGCATTAATTGTGAGATAATTGCCTCATGATTGCCTTTGCCTTATTGCTTGCGGTTCAACAGCCCAAGATTGTTGCCATCGTTCCGCAGCAAGAAGACTTCTTTGACAAAAAGACCGACTACCACGGGATTGTTATTCGGGCGAACAAAGTTGTTTCGGATGAGGCAATGTTCGAGGCATACAGGAGGATCAATATGGTTCTCAAGAACATGCCCAATGCGTTGTCTAACCTTGTTTCGGCAAAGGCCGGACTCGACATTATCGGGAAGGATCAGGTCACTACCGATTTGCCTGACTATCGGCATATGAAGGGAAAGCCGTTTCAGGGTAAGCCGACGGAAAAGGTGACAACGGTTGACGAACGAACTCGTGGCTTTGGTGGACTACGGTTTTCTTGCGGTGAAGAGAACCTACTCAAGCTCAAAGAGGATCGGTATTTTGGTCGCGATATCTGTGTTCATGAGTTTGCACACACTCTTCAGAACTACGGATTGTCAAAAGATATTCAGCAGAAAATTAAGGACCAATATAAAGTTTCGATGGATAAGGGACTTTGGAAAGGAGCTTATTCAGCCAGTGATGTTGGTGAGTTCTTTGCCGAATTGACCATGTGGTACTTCGGAACTCACGGAGATACGCCGAACGGATCGGACGTCCCCGCTCCGGGCAAAGAGGCTTTCAAAGCTTATGATCCCGAAGCCTTTCAGCTACTTGATGAATTGTATTCGGGAAGGCTCAGGGTTTCGGTTAGGAAGTAGTCGGGCAGTCAGTATTCGTTAGAAGAATTTGCTCCCCCGTTTCAGCCAGCTGTTTCAAATGTTTGATTTGGATTGGTTTCAATGACCCCTCGGCGAGCGAGGGATATAAAAGTTGGGAGTTTGGAGTTGAGAGTTGAAGATCTGGAGCAATCACCCTCCAGCAAGAATATGAGTTCATTACAAAACTCACGCTAACTATATTAAAGGCCCCAAGGCTATAGGTTTCGAGTGTTGAACGTGTCGCCGTCGCTGAGCTTTCCGCTTCGGAGTCCAGCCATGAACCACTTCACCCTTTGAGCCGAAGTGCCATGAGTAAATGAATCGGGGTTTACGTAGCCTTGACCTCGCTTTTGGAGCGTGTCATCACCAATTTGCTGCGCGGCATTCATGGCTTCCTTAACATCTTGTTCGTCAATTTGCAACTCGGTTGCGTAATGAGCCCAGACTCCGGCGAGAAAGTCGGCTTGGAGCTCCATTTTGACGGAGATCTTGTTAAAGTCTTTCTCTGACAGTCTGGCTCTCAATTTGTTGACTTGATCGCTTGTTCCAAGCAAGTTTTGAACGTGGTGACCCACTTCGTGAGCAACAACATAAGCTTGGGCAAAGTCGCCGCCTGCCCCAAGTTGTTTCTCCATCGTTTCGTAAAACGCGAGGTCAATAT
>JAYUOQ010000309.1:0-9461 GCA_043760685.1 Armatimonadota bacterium
CCAAATTATGCCCTGGCGATTATCCTAGGTAGCTGTCCTTGTCCCCGTTTTGTCGTGGCAAGCGCAAATCGCGGGCAAAGCAATTGCAACAAAGAGACAAACGGCTGCGGCAAACACATAGGGTCCGGGATACCAAAAATCAAACAAGAACCCGCCAAGAATTGGGCCGATAATGAAGCCGACGGTTCTCGCCGCCTGCATCGTTCCGAACAACTCACCTTGAATATTTTCGGGCACAGTACTACTGGCTAACGAACTTAATGTGGGACCGACAATTCCAGATCCAAACGCAAAAAACGTGGAGGCTACTAGGAGCCACAACATTCCTGGAGCAATATGCGCAAGGATCCCGGCCAAAGGATTGAGGCCAAGGCCGATACCCTGGGCGATATATCCCAATCGCAGAATTGATGTATCGCACATCCGCTTACCCAACCAAACAAGGGCAACTACTGACACGAATATTCCTAACAAAGCTTCGTAACTGAAAATAACTCCAAATTCCCGTTGTCCATAACCCAACATTGCATGAATGAGCCGTCCAAAGGTGCCTTCAAGCGTAGCTAGGGCGAACGATGCCGAGACGGCAATCCAGAAAAATGGGAGAAGCGAAGGATAGCTACGAAAGATACTCAGATCAAAGATCGCATTCTTGTTGTGAGTTTCTTCAGATTCTGAAGAATCTTCCGTGCCCCCATCCTTTGGAACCAAAAACAATACTAACGCCCCACCTGCAAACGATATGATCGCCCCGGCCACGCCAATCAGTTTTGATCCTGAACTGTGGGCTAGGAAGCCACCGACTGCGGGGCCAAATATCATTCCTGCCGAAAGTGTGGCACTCACCCAACCAAGAACGCGCTTTCGATCATCGCCAGCCGCGACCGCCGCCATTGCCTGAGCAACTGAAACATTTGCACCCCCAAATCCCGCCAGGATACGACTGACAAACAGCAACGCAATTGAGCCAGCAAAGCCGTAGATAAGCATAGCCAATGCCGAAATCCATTGACAGACAACGAAAACACGCTTTCGACCTGCCTTATCAGCAAGTCTTCCCCAACGGGGAGAAGCAAACAACTGAACAATAAAGGTTGCCTGGAGCAAAGCTCCAATAATTGGTCCTTTGAATGCGATCCCGGCAAGCATCGTCTCTGCCCGAAGCTGAATATCCGGAATAAGCATCGTGAACCCAACCATGTCGAGGAAAACCGCGACAAGGAGGGCTATCTCTGATGAGCGTGGACGCACCTAAACAGTGAACCCGATTTCCTTTAGACAGAACTCGGGCTTACCAGGTCCCTGGCTCCAAGACAAGGATCAAAGCCAGGTCAATTAAACTTAGTTAAGTCTTCTAATTTCTGTGATTCCTTAGCTCTTTGGTTGCGTCGGCAAGAGCCGTTCTGAATGATGCATCTTCACCAAAAATTCTCAGACCATCTTCAGCATTTGCCTTCATGTCTTCGTATTTTTGAAGCTCACGATAACATATTGAGAGTCTGCGGCAGTTCTCTTCAAGTGACTCAAGTTCTTTTTGCGATAAAGATTTTAGATTATTGAAGCCTATCTTCTTTGCCCTTTCTAAATGTGGCAACGCCTTTTCGTATTGACGTCCAGGAGCTCCCGGCACGGAAGAGCCTCTCAGATAACAATAAGCCATTGCGCTGAGAATATCGATACTTTCAGGATTTTGGTTGAGTCCTCTTTGAAGAAAACTCACGGCAAGATCCGTACTTTCCCTCTTGTTTTCCCACAAAATAATTTGGGCACCACTAGTCCAGCCATCAATGAACTGAGGATCGGCCCATGTCATGAGGCTAAATAGTGGAAGTGCCTTTGTTGGTGACTCGTGGTGATGACCTTCCATTGGCTTGTAGCTGGAAACCTCTCGTTCTACATCTCCAAAAATGCCTCGGAAGTCTTCATGCTCCGATGGAACGACGGTAACTATCGGCTCGTCTCCGTCCAGTTTCACTTCTTCATCGTGGGACTGTTTGGCGTCTTGTTTACCTCGACTCTCTTCGGCCTTGGTCATTGGTCGCATCTCAACCCCACCGTGAACATAAAGGTCGGACCGCAAATACAAAAAGCCAGAAATGCTTGTTCTAAACTGTCCCAGCAGCGAGGCTGCCGCATGTGTGTCTTGGGCCTCAAGTCCAACTATTCTTACCGCAGGATTTACAATTGGAGAAATCTGTTGCCCCTGAGTTCCAACAACAATTGCTCCGGCAATTGAGCCAGCCGCGATCCATGGTTTCATCTTAGATCGCCTGCTTCCTAAATTTAAGCCAGCCGACGAGGAGCATGGCGAACGAATAAGTCAAGCCGTAAGCGATCAAGAATCCGATAACCCATAAAGGTACTGGAGCCCAATTGGGATAAACGGCACGCCCACCAATATCAAATAGCTGGACTTGGGGAAGAGCTCCGTTAACAACACTGTAAATGAACTTTCCAATAGGTCCGACACTGGTCGCACTCATGATTAAGCCTCGAACAATCATCGGAGTACCAAATGCAAAGATGAAAGCCATTGTTGCTGCCGCATTGGGAGTCAAGTAGATGCTGAGGGTCATCGAAAGTGCACAAACGACCACTAACCCAATCATTTTTGCAAAAACGTATTGAGCCATGAGTAACGTGGGTTGAACATGAAAAATCGTTAGAGCTACCGTTGTTAGCGCGCACAACAAGAGAAAAGAAATCCAAGTTACGACGACCGCACCAATTAACTTACCAACCAATAGATCAAACCGTGTAATCGGTCGAGCCAAGAGTGGATACAGCGTTCGGTTCTTAATTTCGTCGGGAATCAGTCGGCAGGAAGTAAGGATTGCAATAATCGTCGAAAAGAGTCCGAGTACCGTAACGGCAAGATCTTTGGCAAATATCTCAAGTCCATCAAATCCGAAGAATCCAAGCGTCCCAGCACAAAGAATGATCAGGAACCCAAGAATTGCAACAACCCAAAGGTCCTTTCTTCGAAGTGATTCTAACAATACTGACCGGGCTAGGGGTTTGTAGGAAGTAAATTTCATGCTGCGGCCTCCACGGTTTCAACAAAGTAGTTTTCAAGCGATCCTTCCTTCGATACAACGTCGAGGATCTTGCCGCCACCAGTTTGGACGCGCTCAATGGCAGTCAAAAGGTCCTGTTTTGTATTAAAATAGGCCTCAAACTTATCGTTATCAACACGAGAAACTTGATCAGTTAGCCCTACCATCGAAGTTGGATGATTGTAGAGTAAGGCAAATGTTTGGAGTTCGTCCTTTAAATTCTTCATGATTTTTTCTTCGACGAATTGCCCTTTGTTTATCAAGAGAATTCGATCACAGAGGAGGTCAACTTCGGCAAGCTCATGACTGCTAAAGAACAAAGTTGCACCGTCAAGTTGTCGCTGTTTCAATAGATTTCTCAGTTGCTTTCGGCCAACGGGATCCAACCCACTTGTGACTTCATCTAGAACAAGCAATTTGGGACGACCAAGCAAAGCCTGCGCGATACCAACTCGTTGTAACATTCCCTTGCTCAGGCTGCGGTTCAATTTCTTTGCAACGTGTCCGATTCCAAGAACCTCTAAAAGCTCATTTATTTCCTTTGAGAGCCAAGGACCTTTTAGCCCCTGAAGCTCACCGTACATTGTTAACGTCTCGAAAGGAGTTAAGAATGGGTAGTACATCGCAACTTCGGGTAAGTATCCGATTTGCTGTCGAGATTCGGGCGTTCCTGCCTTATCACCAAATATTTCTGCGGTACCGTTCTCGGCTTCAACAAAGCCCATGAGTACTTTAAGAGTTGAAGATTTGCCGGCTCCATTTGGACCCAAAAATCCAACGATCTCTCCTTCCTCAACGTGAAATGTTAGATCTTGAACCGCGTTAACGCACTCACCCTTCTTTGATTTGTATTGAACAAACAGGTTTTCAACTGATATGACCGATTGCATTCCAATAATAATTTCGGAACTTTAAGCAATTTCTTTAGAGAGTGATGTGCCTTAATTTGGACAAGAGTAAACATCGGAAACATGAAGAGATAACCCCAAACTTTGGGTACCCTTTCAGTGCTTCATGAAGCTTCACGAGTACCAATCAAAAGACCTGCTTTCAAAGTATGGTGTCCCTGTTCCCGAAGGAGAAGTCACGACTACAGCAGAGGGTGCCAAGGCAATCGCCGAAAAGCTTGGCGGAAATGTTGTAGTGAAAGCCCAAGTCTTAATGGGAGGCCGAGGAAAGGCTGGTGGAGTCAAGCTTTTTACAAATGCGGATGATGCCGCGACATTTGCCAAGGAACTCATTGGGAAAAAGCTGATTAGCATTCAAAATCCGGCGGGAATGGTCGTTGAAAAGATTTTGGTCGGCAGAACTATCGACATCGCTCAAGAGTATTACCTGTCCGTCCTCCTTGACCGGAACCTTCAAAAGAACATCATCATGATCTCAAAAGAAGGGGGAATGGAGATTGAACACGTTGCCGAAACCAATCCTGAAGCAATTGTTCGTCTAACCGTTGACCCAGCATGGGGCGTATGTGATTTCGAAGTTCGAGATGCAGTTAAGCGAGCCAACATTCCGAAAGAAGCAGCTGGCCAAATGGTTCAAATGATCAAAAAATTGGTCAAGGCATACATTGAAGAGGACGCCGACATGATTGAAATCAACCCGGTTGCCCTTACTCCCGATGGAAAGCTGATTGCTGCGGATGCCAAAGTTTCGATCGATGAGAATGCGTTGTTTAGACATCCGGAATATGACGAAACATCGTCCGATGCTGCCGACGATCCGATTGAGGCAGAGGCAATTCGACGCGGGATCGCTTATGTGAATCTCGGTGGAGAAATTGGAATCATGGCCAATGGCGCGGGGCTCACGATGCAGTCCCTTGACGAAGTGAATGCTGCCGGAGGTAAACCAGCTAACTTCCTCGATGTCGGAGGAGGAGCAAAGGCCGAGCGAGTTAAGAGCTGCGTTGAACTCATCTTAATGGATGAAAACGTAAAGGGTCTTTTGATCAATATTTTTGGCGGAATCACTCGAGTTGATGAAGTTGCCAAAGGTGTTTTGGAAGCTTTCTCGCAGATGGATGTAAAAATTCCAGTTGTTGCCCGGATCGAAGGCACTGCCGTTGAAGAAGGTCGCAAGATTCTTGAAGGATCTCAGATCATCGCAGCATCTACCGTCGAAGAAGCAGCAAAAAAGATTGTCGAGCTTGCATACGCTTAGTTTAAGATGACGAGCGCCGCCGCTTTGAGTGATGTTGCGATCTCTACTCGGGCTAGAGCTATGCGAAATCTTGCCAACTGCAAGTTTCCGCACCTTTGCACAACACCGGAGCTTCTGCAGATCATGCAGGAAATCATAAGGGCAATTCAAAAAGTTGATCCAAGCACGGAAGTCTATAAGAGCATGACTTTGCGAGAGCGTGAAAATCTCGTCGCGAAAAGACTTATTTCAACCAACTATCCGTGGACATTGCCTGGTCGGGCCGTGACAATTTCAAAGGATGAATCGCTTAGCGTAATGATCAACGAGGAAGATCATCTGAGAATCCAGGCACTTGGTGTTGGATTTTGTTCCGATAAGATGTCTCGGCAACTTTCTGTTTTCCTTAACGAAATATCCGAGTCACTTTCATTTGCGTTCAAAAAGGATTTTGGGTATTTAGCGAGCAGCCTATTTAATACCGGGCGTGGAACTCGTCACTCCGTGATGCTTCACCTTGTAGCCCTCGGCTACGACAATAAACTTCCAGAAATCTTGCAGGCTCTTGTAGACGATGGAATCACAATTAGGGGCCTTTATGGTGAGGGATCTCGCCCCATTGGTGCATATGCCCAAGTTTCTACCACCAGTGCCTCGTTAGCAAAGTTTGTGGGCACCTGCGAATACCTCATCGAGCGAGAAAGGAAAGCAAGGCGAGAGCTTGGTGATACGGTTCTTGAAGACAAAGCTAAACAAGCGTTGCATTTTCTCAATGCTTCGCCAAAAATCTCTCTGCTTGATTCCTTTCGGGTAATCGGTTCGCTCCGTTGGGCCGCCACTGTCGGATTAGCTGGATATCCGGCCGATGTTCACCTCTTAGATCGCGCTCTTGCAACGATAAATTTAATGTCGATTGAAAGTGAAGATCATGCCGACGGAAAGAGAGCTGACGGTCTTCGCAAGTTGCTCCTTACTTAGGATTATTAGCCAGCAAAATCGGGCGTCAAAAAGGTAATATATTTGAACTCAAAGGAGTCCAAATTGGCGTCCTGAAACGTCTGGAATTAACCCGTGGCTGAAGACAATACACCGCACATTTCCATTATCGAAGTTGAAGAAGAGCTAGGACGTAGTTATGTTAACTACGCCATGTCCGTCATCATCTCTCGAGCATTGCCTGACGTCCGAGACGGATTGAAGCCCGTTCAGCGACGAATTCTATATGCAATGAGAGGGCTGAATCTCACGCCAAGTAACCCGCATACGAAATGCGCGAAGGTTACTGGCGAGACAACGGCCAATTATCACCCGCATGGCAACGAAGTCGTCTATCCGACGATGGTTCGTATGGCCCAAAGCTGGGCTCTCCGCTACCCGCTCATCGATGGACAAGGAAACTTCGGTTCAATCGACGGCGACAGCGCAGCTGCAATGCGATATACGGAGTGCCGATTGACACCGATCGCGATGGAATTGCTTGAAGATCTAGATCGCGAAACGGTCGACTTTATGCCGAACTACCTTCAGGCCGATCTCGAGCCAAAGGTGCTTCCCGGCAAATTCCCGAACCTAATTTGTAACGGATCGCAAGGTATTGCGGTTGGAATGGCAACAAACCTTCCACCCCATAACCTCACCGAAGTTTGTAACGCAGCCCTTCACCTCATTGCTCATCCGGATGCTTCGCTCGACGACATCATGGTTCACCTCCCTGGCCCTGACTTCCCGACTTACGGAATCATCATGGGTACCAAGGGTATTCGGCAAGCATACGAGACCGGTCGAGGATCGATCATCATGCAAGCAAAGACGATGATTGAGCCTGGTGAAGCCGGTAAGTCCGTCATTGTTGTCACCGAAGTTCCATACCAAACCAACAAGAAGACTTTGATCGAGAATATCGCCAAGATTGCTAAGGAGCGAAAGTTCGACGGCATCTTGAACGTTCAGGACTACTCGGACAAACGTGGAATGCGAATCGAAATCGAAGTTCGACGCGACGTTAACCCTAACAAGGCGCTCAACTATCTTCTCAAGCACACAAACCTTCGAACGTCGTTTGGCGCTCTTATGCTCTCGCTTGTTGATGGCGCTCCGCGAACGGCTCCGATCATCTTGATGCTCGAACAGTACGTCAAGCACCGAAAGGATGTCATTCTTCGAAGAACCAAGTACGAACTGTACCGGGCACTTGAAGAAGTACATCTTTCCGAAGGTTTCCAGATTGCTCGACGATTCCTCGATGAGATCATTGCCTTGATCCGACGATCACAAGATGCTGGTGTGGCTCGTGCCGAATTGGTTCGAGAGTTCGAACTATCCGCACTTCAGGCCAACGCTATCCTTGCCATGCCACTGCGCCAACTGACGCAGCTAGCCCAGTTAGAATTAGAGCAAACCTACAAAGAAGCGTTGAGAAAGACTCAAGACTTGCTCGACATTCTTAACAACGAAGTTCGGATGACAAAGGTTCTCACTGACGAAATCTCCACAATGCGAGATAAGCACGGTGACGAACGCCGGACCAGGATTCAAGCCAGAGAAGTTGGCGAATTTACTGAAGAAGACCTTATTCCCGACGAGGAGGCGATCATTAGCATTTCTCGTGATGGTTACATTAAGCGAGTTAGCATCGATGCTTATCGACAACAAAAGCGCGGTGGAAAGGGCGTAAACAACACTTTGAAGGCTGACGATGAGCCAGCTCACCTCTTCCAAGTCAGCACTCACCACACGATCTTGTTCTTTACCGACCGTGGTCGGGTCTACAAACTAAAGGGCTACGAGATTCCGGAAACTGGTCGATACGCCAAGGGCATGCCAGTCATAAACTATATCAATATCCTTGGTGGCGAGCGAGTAACTGCAACCGTCAGTGTTAAGGATATGTCTAGCGAAGGATTCTTGACCTTGATCACTCGTGGCACGGGGGCTAAGGACAGCGCAGAAATTAAGCGAACTCCGCTTTCTTCCTTCGCAAACATCCGAAACAACGGAATCATAGCCTTTGACATAGAAGACGGTGACGAACTTGGTTGGGCGCTGAAGACCCGTGGCGATGATGATGTGATCTTGGTTACCCGAGAAGGACAATCAATTCGATTCCACGAAACTCAGGCGACTGCTAGAAGCCGAGCTGCTGGCGGCGTACGCGCGGTTCAGTTTAAGGCAGGAAATCCAGACGATCAGGTAGTAACTGCGGCGGTTGTCGATGAAACAATGTCGTTGCTCGTTGTATCTGAGAATGGATATGGTAAGCGAACCAAGCTCGACGAGTATCGAGTTCAGAGTCGAGGCGGCTCTGGCATCCTCACGATGAACTGTACTGAAAAGACAGGATTGGTCGTGGGTGCAGAAGTTGTAGAAGATGACGATAAATTGTTGCTCATGTCTGTTAAGGGCAAAGGAATCCGAATGAGAATCAAGGAAATCCGGGCTACGGGACGAGTTGCCCAAGGCGTTCGCTTGGTTAATCTTAGTGGAGGCGACCAGGTTGCATCCATCGCAAGAATCGTCAAGGGCACCGATGATGGTGAATCCGATGGCGAGGAAGGCGACGTTGAGGTTAATGAGACGTCTGAAACGACTGAAGAATAGGAATTCGGTACTTCAAAAAAGAAAACGGTCATCAATTGAAGCTGATGACCGTTTTCTTTTTTGAGTAAGGCGTGTTAGGCCTGAGGAGTGGTTCCAGCGGACTTCTTACGAACCCAACGTCTTGCAGGCTCTTCTATGAACCGATAGCAAAGCCCCGATGCAATAATCGTCACTACGAGACAAACTCCAAGCGGCAAGAAGCTCTTCTCCGAATCAGTTTTGAGATATTTTTCCATAGATTTATAGACGAGCAAAATAGTAAATCCATGAATAAGGTACAGCGAATAACTTGCCGCTCCCAAGAAGATGAAGAACTTTCGTAAGGAACCCGGCTCACCTTTTGGAGCATGACCCGCCAATCCTACCACCAGAAGCGAGGACGATAACACCAAACCAATTGTCCACGGACTCTGTACGTACCTGTAGGTTTGAGCAAGAACAAAGAGTAGGGCAATCATCCCACCGTATTTGAGGAACGACATGAGCCTCACGTTGTCTCGGCCAAGATTGAAAACATAAAAACTACAGATCCCGACAATGAACTCTGGAAGTCGGAGAAGGGGAAATTGTTGAACCCATTGGTCCCCTGCTTCGCCAAATTGATTCAAGACCAGCATTCTTGGCAACCAGCTCAACAAGATGAAGATTAACCAAATCGGTATT
>JAYUOQ010000310.1:0-9448 GCA_043760685.1 Armatimonadota bacterium
GATCGATTGATGACGAAGCCGAACATGAAGGAACACTTTCAAAGACCGGCTCGATCTTGGATAACCTTGGGTTTAACATTCCCCAACATTAAGATAGAATAGGGTGATGCGACCGTATGAAGAAGTGTTTGCCCTGTACCAAGACATAAAGGCGATACAATCTTCGATCAGCTTATTGAACTGGGATCAGCAACTCCTAATGCCAAAAGGAGGACTGAACGCCCGTTCTGAGCACCTCTTAAGGCTCACCAAGCTAAAGCATGCCAAGTTAACCTGTGACGACTTCTCTCGTAAGATCGAGGTTGCAATGTCCGAGGCATCTGAGTTTGAACAAGCTCAATTGCGCCCACTAACCGTGGAAATCTCAAAAGCAAAGAAACTTCCTGCTTGGCTCGTGCAGCGCAAAGCTTCCTCGAGCTCAGACGCCTACGATCAATGGCGTACGAGTCGAAGCTCCAATGATTATGAGTCGATGATTCCACACTATACGGATCTCTTTGATATTGCTCGCGAAACCGCCGAACTCTACGGCTACAAAGAAAACCCCTATGACGCCTTGATAGACATTTACGAAGAAGGTTCAACGTATTTGGAGGCTAAGGACCTTTTCGATGACATTAAGCAACCAACAATCGACTTAATTTCCAGAATCAAAACGGAGGGACGGCCAATTGACGATGCCTTCTTAACCAGAGATTGGGATCAGTCAAGGTTGAAGGTTGCTATGGAAAGAATCATCAATCAAATCGGCTTTAAACTTGATTCGGGTCGCCTAGACATTGCAGCTAACGCTTTTTGTACCAATCTATCCATTGATGACGTTCGAATGACGACCCGACCAAGCGATCACTTTCGGGGAATCGTCTCATCGACCTTACACGAAATGGGTCATGGACTCTATGAGCAAAATCAAAGAAAGGATTGGGAAACATCACCAATATGCGGCGGCGTTAGCCTAGCCGTTCATGAATCTCAGAGTCGAACTTGGGAAAACGTAATTGGCAGGAGCCGCTCATTTTGGGATTACTTCTGGATTTGGTTCCGCGAACAATTCCCTTTTCTAAAGGAGATTCAAACCGATGATTTCTGGCGAGCATACAACAAGGTGGAGCCCGGCTTGATTAGAGTAGGATCTGACGAACTCCATTACAATCTGCATATTCTTGTCAGATTTGAAATCGAGTCCGACGTTATCGCAAATCGACTCGCAATCAAAGATATTCCTGATTGTTGGAATTCAAAGTACCAAGAATATTTTGGAGTCACTCCTCCAAACAATACTCAAGGCTGTCTTCAGGACGTCCATTGGAGTCGAGGTTCTATCGGGTACTTCCCAACCTACACCTACGGCAACCTTATTGGTGTTCAAATTTGGAACCGAATGGTGGTCGAAGTTGATGACGTTAATAACCTGATGGAGACTGGCAACTACCGCCCTATCTTGGATTGGCTCATTGAACGGGTTTACGGATACGGAAAACTGATTCGACCTAAGGAATTGATAGAAAATATCGCAGGAGTGCCTTTGAGCGCGAAACCGTGGATGGATTATGCCACTCAGAAGTTCACAAATATCTACGATCTAAAATGATATCGAATCCAAAATTGGATCCGCCAACCATGGTAGGGCCAACCGTAATGCTCCGGCCCATTGCAATGCGAGATGTAGGAGAGCTTTCAAGAGCCACCGACTTAGAAACATTCAAGTACTTCGTAAGTCCAATTCCTTCTGAGCAGTCAGAGGCTGGCTTTCAGGCACTTGTTGAATACATGATCGAATCGCCATCAATTCAGAGTTTCGTAATTCGTCACTGTAAGTCTCAAGCTGTGATAGGCTCTACAAGCTATCTTGATATTCGCCCTGAGGACGATCATGTCGAAATAGGGATGACTTGGTATAGTCAGCAGTGGAGAGGCACCCAAGTTAATCCTGAATGCAAAATGCTCTTGCTAACCTATGCATTCGAAAATTTGAAATGTGAGAGAGTTACCCTGAAGTGCGATGCGAGAAACGAACATTCCAAACGCGCAATCCTGAAATTAGGAGCAAAAATCGAAGGAACTTTGAGAAAACATCGTCGTACTTCAACTGGTTACATGAGGGACACGACCTACTTCAGTATCCTCCAGAATGAGTGGCCCGAAGTAAGGAGCAAATTGAAAGAGAGGCTAGGGAAACTTGCCCAGATTTGAACTTCGAGCACCTTCGATCGATCAGACGCATCTAATTCTTGGATTCATCCGAGAGTTGGCTGAATACGAGCAATTAAGCCATGAGTGCCTCATAACGGAAGAATCCTTGCAGGATTCTTTGTTCCGCGATAAGCCTCATGCCGAATCTCTCATTGCTTTTCTTGATGAAAAACCGATTGGATTCTGTTTGTATTTCTTCAATTACTCGACTTTCCTGGGTAAGCCTGGTCTATACCTCGAAGACCTATATATACAGCCTGATAACAGGAACAATGGATACGGAAAGCGGATACTCGCTCGTTTGGCATCAATAGCCCTAGAAAGGGGCTGTGGTCGCTTTGAATGGGCAGTTCTCGACTGGAACGAACCATCTATTGCTTTTTATCGAAAACTCGGAGCTGAGCCAATGATCGACTGGACTGTTCAACGCCTTACCGGGCAAGCCCTTGAAGACCTATCCCGTTTCTCCAAGTCCAACGATGACGTATAGTTTGAAAGGTGATGGAAGATAATAACAAAGATCTGTTGAAAGCAATAGAAACGCTCAATGAGCGAATCGATAAGCAAAATAGCCTTCTTGCCGCTTTCATCAAAAGTCAAACTTCATTTAAAACCAGGCTGATCGCTGGGCTGTGGACTGGCCTTGGGACCGTACTTGGAGCTACCGTAGTCGTCTCGGGCATTGTCTTACTTCTAAAACCACTTGCCAAAGTTGATTGGATAAGCCCAATAGTCGACAAAGTAATCAATGCGCTCGAAAACCGTGGGAACAATCCCCATGTTCCAAAATCTGGATCGATCTACGACCAAGATAACAACTAAGTAGCGAGAAATGCCCGAAGTACTTCTCCTTGTTCTTCGCCATCAAGCAGGAATGCATCGTGACCATACGACAGGTCAATTTCTTGATACATAGCCTTTTTTCCAACTCGGGTAACCATCTCAAAAAGTTCTTTGGACTGTGCTGAAGTATAGAGCCAATCAGAAGTGAACGAAACAAACAGGAATTCAGCCTCAGCTTTTTCAACCCCTTCCCAGTCAAAGTAGTCAATTGCCCTGGTGAGGTGCAAAAGCGAATTGGGATCAAATCTTGTTGTGAACTTATCACCTTGATAGCTCAAATAGCTTTCAACTTCGAATTCGACTCCAAAATCCATGGTGAATGAACTCTTGTTTTGGAGTCTTCGAGAAAATTTCGCTTCAAAAGCACTTCCACTAAGAAACGAAATATGTCCGATCATGCGTGCAACACTCAATCCATTGGATGGTTGTGCGCCACTATAATAGTCACCACCATTGTAGTTTGGATCCCGCAAAATGGCTTGCCTACCAACTTCATTGATGGCAATTTGCATCGGAGAATGGCGGGCGCAAGATGCGGTAACAAAGGCTTTTTTAACCCTATCGGGAAACCTCACGGTCCACTCCAATGCTTGCATTCCACCCATTGACCCTCCCGCGACACAATGCAACTTCGAAATTCCAAGGTGCTCAATAAGTCTTGATTGGACTTCGACCATGTCTCCAACCGTAATCATGGGAAAACCAGAACCATATGGCTCACCAGTTGCAGAAATCGATGATGGACCGGTGGACCCTTGGCATCCACCAAGTGAGTTGGAACCAATTACATAGTAATGATCTGTATCAAATGCCTTTCCAGGACCAATGAGCCGGTCCCACCAACCAATTGCGTGTGAATCTCCACTTAGGGCGTGACAAATCAAAACCGCATTGTCTTTGTTAGAATTAAGGGTCCCCCAAGTCTCAAATGCAATTGTAACTTCGTCAAGCCGCCTACCACATTCACAATCAAGGTGACCAACATGAACCAATTGACGTTCTTTAGCGCTTGGTGCCGTTCGATCGTTCTCTTGAAATAGGGCGGGGTCAATCATTTAGACTGGTAGCCAGGTCGAAATTGCGCACCTCGAACACCGGGAGGCGTCTGCGAACTAGCTGGAACGGCAGGCGGATTAGGTGTATTTCCTCCCTTTCCTCCAGATGGCGGCCCCAAATTGATCAGTCGTTCAAATTCTCCCTGATCCTTCGCCCGAGATTTTGCCTCTTCATAACTAACCAGACCCATCTCTACGAGCCTTGCCATGTTTTGGTCAAGACTTTGCATTTTTGCTCGACCTCCAGTTTGAATAAGTGAACTAATCTGAAAAGTCTTATTTTCTCGAATAAGGTTTCGAACAGCGCTGGTTGCAACTAACGTTTCAAAGGCTGCGATTCGACCTCGTCCATCCGATCTCTTTAACAAAGTCTGCGAAATTACCCCAACAAGGTTCACAGACAACTGCATTCTAACTTGCTGTTGCTGATGCGTCGGAAAGACATCAACGATTCGATCAACTGTCTGAACCGCATCGACCGTGTGCAGGGTTCCAAACACGAGGTGACCTGTTTCTGCGGCGGTAATGGCTAAGTGAATGGTCTCTAGGTCACGCATCTCACCAACGAGGATAACGTCGGGGTCTTGCCGCAAAACATATTTAAGAGCATTTGCAAAAGAATTCGTATCATTTCCGAGCTCCCTCTGATTGACAAGGGAAACTTGATCCACATGAACAAATTCAATCGGGTCTTCAACTGTCACGATATGGTGCGGATGTGTCCGGTTGATCTTATCGATCATTGCTGCTAACGAAGTTGACTTGCCCGAACCCGCAGGTCCAGTCATCAATACTAACCCTCGAGGGCGCTCTATAAAATCGTAAGCCGCACCGGGAAGATGTAAGTCTTCCATGGTCTGTATCTCGTAAGGAATAACTCGAAATGCTGCTTGCGTATAACCCCTTTGCTGGTAAACATTCCCCCGGAACCGTGATAGCCCCTCAAGTTCAATCGCAAAATCGAGCTCAAGCTCTTCTTCATAAAGTTCAACTTGTTCTGGCTTCAGGTGCTTAAACAGTTCTGTTCGGAACTCCCGGTTATGATAAGGATCTGCTTCAACAAGCTGAAGATCACCATTAACCCGAATATACACGTGACCAGAATCGGTCTTAAAGTGAACGTCACTTCCACCAATTTCAACACAGCGGCGCAAATAGAAATCAACGGACAGCATTTGGTGTGCCTCCTATCAAGCCATGTTGTTGGGCTCGATGTTGAAATTCAAAAACATTTGAAGACTTAGCCAAAGCATCTTCATACTCAATTTCGCCATTTTCAACGAGGCGCAAAAGATGCCCATCTAAAGACTGCATTCCGTGTTGAGAACCCATTTGAATGTCAGTAGGTAGCTGATGAGTTTTCCCATCCCGAATCATGTTCCGAATCGACGCTGTCGCGGTCATCACTTCAAATGCGGCAACTCTTCCAGCTCCTTTCTTATGAGGAATCAGAGTTTGCGAAATTACTGCTTGTAGCGTCACCGATAGCTGAGTCCGAACCTGCGCTTGCTGATCTGGTTCAAACACGTCAACAATTCGATCAATTGTTTGTGCGGCATCTACCGTGTGCAAAGTACTCAAGACTAAGTGACCAGTTTCAGCCGCCGTTATCGCAAGCTGAATAGTCTCCAGATCCCGCATTTCTCCAACCAGAATGACGTCAGGGTTCTGGCGAAGCACATGTTTCAAAGCATGGGAAAACGAATGCGTATCTGTAGAAAGTTCTCTTTGATTGATGATTGAAATATTGTCTTTATGGACATACTCAATCGGATCCTCAATGGTCATGATGTGGCAGCGCTTGGAATGATTGATATGATTAATCATTGCTGCTAACGAAGTCGATTTACCCGAACCAGTTGGACCAGTGACCAAAACCAATCCTCGAGGTAAGAGCGAAATACTCTTGCAAATTTTGGGCAAATTGAGTTCATCGATCGTTCGAATATTAAAAGGTATGACTCGAAACACGGCTCCAATATTTCCTCGCTGCCAAAACATATTGACTCGAAAGCGAGCCAACCCCGGGACATTGTAGCTAAGGTCTACTTCTTTAATCGTTTCGAGTCGATGCCGCCTTTCCTCGTTGAGGATACTAAAAAGCCGGTTGTTATGCTCCTCAATTGGAATCGCCGGAATATCCAGCCTGACCAAACTTCCTCGAATTCTCATGCATGGAGCTGAACCGGCCTTGAGATGCAAATCAGATGCATCTTTTTCGACCAATTCTCTCAACAGATCATCGATTGGTAGTGCCAAAGTTCCTCCTCACCAGACTTAGTGGAGTAAGCATAACACTATGTTCCACATTTTCTAACCTATCTTCGAAGCATTTGTTTCAATTCTGATGCCACGCCGGCATTATGAATAGCAATTTCTTCTGTGATAATCCCTGCACGAACATATTTCAAAAGGCTTTGGTTCATGGTTTGCATGCCCCAATAAGTACCCTCGTTCATGTGTTGGTAAAGGTCGCTGAAGTGACCATCTTCAATTGCCTTTGTAACTGTTGGAGTACAAATCAGAATCTCAGAGGCGCAAACTCGACCGTTGCCATCCGTCGTGGGAACCAACTTCTGTGCAATGATTGCCCGAAGAGAGTTCGCCATTCTTTGGCAAAGGTGAAGTTTCTCGTGCGGAGGAAACATGTTGATAATTCGATCCATAGTTTCGTAAGCACTAGCCGTGTGAACGGTGGAGAAAACCAAGTGACCAGTTTCACCAGCTTGCAATGACGCACTCATCGTGATTGTATCGCGCATTTCACCAACCAAGATAACGTCTGGAGCTTCACGAAGACAAGCACGAAGAGCGGGTTGGAAGTCGTGGGTATCAATTCCAACTTCGCGCTGACTGATGTACGCCATCTTATCGAAGTGGACGTACTCAAGTGGGTCTTCAATAGTAACAAGGTGGCACGCTCGTTCCCGATTTACAATGTCCAACATTGCCGCCAAAGTTGTAGTTTTTCCGGATCCAGTCGGACCCGTAACCAAAATCAAGCCCATCTTATGCTTCGTTAAATCACCAAGCACGCTTGGCATACCTAGCTCTTCAAGAGATCTGATCTTGAACGGAATGGTTCGCATAACCACGGCAGGACATCCCTTCGCCATATAAACGTTACAGCGAACACGACACTTACCTGGAACCTCAAATGCCAAATCCATCTCGAAGGTCTCTTCAAATATCCTCGTCTGGCGCTCGTTCATGATCTCGTAGATCATTCTCTTTGCGTTCTTAGGGTCAATCTGCGGAAGATCAGGATGAAGCTCATACACGGAACTATGAAGCTTCATAGCCGGCTTTCGATCTCCCTTAACCATAACGTCCGAGGAGCCCTTGGCAAAGCCCATTTCGCAGAGTTGAACTAGTGTAATAGCGTTTACATCAAACATTGAAATTTCCTAATAAATGAAGAGCAATCAAAGACCCTTTTTGCGTGGTCTCAATAGCGCCGAGTATACCAACAGACCTATAGCAATCGCACCACCGATTGTCCCTCCTAAGAGGAAAATATTTGGGCCGCCGCTCTTTCCAGGTTTACCAGGAATTTTAGTTGAAGTTCCCTTGTCTGGCATATAAATTTCGTTAGGATCGCTTGAATTGACCTGAACTCGATAATCTAAACCTTTTGGACTCGACATGCTGACTCCCTCCATCATCCAAGCATCATGAGGGGCAAACCATTTGTTCGGTGTATTTGCATCCGGAACCAAATCAACAAAAAAGACACTGAACGAACGTATGGGTCTTTCGCCAAACCCAAAAGCAAGGGCGAGAGCCGCAATATTGACCTTCGGATTTTGGTCGGTGATCAGACCAACTACCGCAAATGAAGTCTTGACGACTTGATCTCCAATGGCAGATGAAACATTTCGTGGTTCGTTCCCAAGAGCCTGACCAAGTCGAGTCATTTTGTCATTGATAGCAGACTGGGGATAATCTGCACCTTGAAAAGTAATCTCTACTAAATCCGAACCCATCGAATGTTTCTTGACCACAATCGCTGCCTCGGGTTTGACAGAACCAAAGAACTTTGATTGACCAAAGCCCTGGAAGGCACAAAGTCCTAGCAAAATTATGGAAATTGGACGGGCAACATTGAGCAGTTTCATGGGTTAAGATTCAATCAAATCGAGTTAATGATGACACTACTTTGCAATTTTGTTGGAATTTTTCTATAGTTTTGAACGTCTCTTACTCAGAATTCGTATAGACGTAGTGGGGTTTGAGCTATAATTCGCCCTCAGATAGTGGGAATACAATATGAGCGAAGCAGAAATAATCTTGGATCAGGAATCTAAAATCTACCTTACAGCTGATGGTTATTCCGCTTTGAAAGCGGAGTTAGCAAAGCTAACCGGAGAGACACGCGCAGAAATAGCCAATCGCATACGCGAAAGCCAGCAACACGGTGAATTTAGTGAGGATAACTCTGAATTAGACCAGGTTAAAACTGAACAAGCATTCGTAGAAAATCGAATTGGTGAACTTCGGTCAATCTTGAGCCATGCCGCTGAACTTGATCCCGAGAGCATTCCGACCGATCACGTCGGGCTAGGTTCAGTTGTTAAAATTGAAGATCTTAGTTACGGAGATACGTTTGAAGTTCGAGTCGTCTCATCCGTAGAAGCCGATCCCGATAAGGACTTTTTAAGTTCAGAATCGCCAATGGGAACTGCACTTTATGGTCATGAAGAAGGAGATACGATCAATTTTGAATCTCCAGACGGAATGAAGAAGATCAAAATCCACCGAATTTCTCGCTAAAAATAGGCGTTGGAATAGGTATCCTTTTGGTTCCCCCAAAACAAAAGAGGCGGGCAAAACTGTATATGTCAGATCAAACTAACAAGTCGTTACCTCTACCTAGCTCAAAGAGAGGACCCAAATCCTTCTTTCAAGGGGTCAAGCGAGAGATGCGCAAAGTTTCGTGGCCAGCCATCAAAGAAACCAATCGACTCTTTGGTGTTGTAGTCGCTGTTTGTCTCATGCTAATTGTAATCATGGCGTCCCTCGGATTTTTCTTCGAAACCATTATTAATCTCATTACTAAAACAGGTGGTCAATAATGCCTAGATCATGGTATGCAGTCCACACAATTGCTGGACACGAAAACAAGGTTCGAGACGTGTTAACCAGACGAGCCCAAGTCGAAGGACTCTGGGACTACGATATTTTTGAAATTCTCATTCCAACCGAAAAGGAGCTTCATACGAGGAACGGTAAACGAGTAGAAAAAGATCGAAAGGTTTTCCCTGGATACATTCTCATCAACATGATGATGAGTGACGATTCATTTAAACTCGTCAAGTCAACTAGTGGAGTAACCGGATTCGTTCAATCGGGAAACA
>JAYUOQ010000311.1:0-3584 GCA_043760685.1 Armatimonadota bacterium
ACGCAATTGGCAATGATGTCGGACTTGCGGCAAAGATTTTCAAGGTCGCCAGCTCTCCAATGTACAGTGCCGGACCATGCGAAAACATCACAAGAGCAATTGGAATTATCGGAATAAACCGCATGAAGCAGATTGCGGTAACACTTGGATACGAGCAAGTCACACAAGAGAAGTCAATGGTACCATCGTTTGACAAGAACGTCTATTGGGCGCATTGTAAGGCAACTGCTACAGTTGCTCGGGAAATCATGGTGCACTTGAACCGGACAAAGCAAGATAATGCCTACATAGCGGGTCTGATTCATGATGTTGGTTTTCTCGCAATGGAGCGCTACTCTCCCAAAGAGCTGAATAAAGCGATTCTTATCGCACGAACAAGGAAGATTGGCATCCTTGATGCTGAAGCGGAAGCGTTTGGATACACTCACCATCAAGTCAGCTTAGAACTCGTTACAAGGTGGAAACTAGCGCCCTATATACGAGATGTGATTGCATCCCAAGAAAACCCGGCTGAAGCTATGGGTGATCCTGAGACTGGCAAAGTAATTGCCATTTCAAACACGATCGCCTATGAAATGGGATATCCGCCTATTCGCGGCATCAATGCTAGTCACACTTCGGAAGAGTACTTGCATTTGATCAATATTTCTATCGATCAGATGACAGATGTTGTCGAACGCGCAAAGCTTGAAATCACTGGCACCAAAAAGGCAGCATAAGACATCGGGTCACGGCCATTCTGCGATGACCCGATAATATTTTCTTAGTGATGAGCTTCGTGTTCAAGTCGATTCTTTTCATGAATCGCAACCAGAGCCTGTTGCTCGGGGTACGGAATTTCAGCATAGTGGGCGAAATGCTGTCTAAACCGACCGCGACCTTTCGTGATTGACCTAAGATCAAGCGCATATCGCGTCATATTCGCCATCGGAACCATCGCTCGAATCCTCGATTTTCCGGTCGAAACTTGATCCATTCCCAGCAGTTGACCTCTCCGGCCATTCAAGTCACCGACCACGTCGCCAACTTGTTCGTCCGAAACATCTACTTCAACTTCAATGATGGGTTCAAGGATAACCGGGTCTGACGACTCAATGGCAGCCTTAATCGCAATCGCCCCCGCCATTTTAAACGCCATTTCATTTGAGTCAACGTCATGATAGGAGCCATCAACAACGGTTACCTTGAAGTCCATTGCAGGAAATCCTGCAACAAATCCGTGTTCCATTGTCTCTCGAATGCCTTTCTCAATTGCCGGGATAAAGTTCTTGGGAATTGCACCTCCGACGACTTTATTCTCAAAGACAAAACCATCACCGCGACCTAATGGTTCAACTTCAATCCAACAGTCTCCAAACTGTCCCTTGCCACCCGACTGGCGTTTGTGCCGACCCTGAGCTTTCGACTTCGCTCTGATAGTTTCTTTGTAAGGTACTTTGGCTTCCTCTAACGTGACCTGGATCCCAAACTTCGCCTTGAGCCTCTCAATCAAGGTATCAAGGTGAATGTCTCCCATTCCTTCGATGATTTCTTGATGAGCCGAAGAATCCCGATAGGCTCGGAATGTTGGATCTTCATCCATGAGTTTTTCAAGCGCAGTTGGTAACTTGTCTTCATCCGCTTTTGTCTTCGGGGCAATTGCAATTCGGTATACCGGCTCAGGCATTTCGATCGGAGCCAACAGCACTTTGTTCTTGAGCCCAGCCAATGTATCACCGGTATGCGTATTGGTTAGCTTAGCTACCGCACAAATATCACCTGGTCCAACATGAGTTGCAGGCTCCTGGGTCTTTCCGTGTGGGAAGAACAAGTTGTGAAGTCGCTCATCGTTCTCACGGTTAACGTTTGCAACTTGGTCGTCAACCCGAATTGCTCCATTAAAGACGCGCAAATAGTTGATCTTCCCTACAAACGGGTCAGCCGTGGTTTTAAAGCAAAGCGCAGAAAGTGGTGCGCTCTCATCATTAGCTCCAATTGGTTCTGCACCTGACTTATGGATCGACATTCCGTTAACGTCTTTGGGTGCCTCGGTAGGCGAGGGAAGCTCTTTCGTGATTCGGTCAAGCAGAGTCGCGACCCCAATTCCACTCATTGCTGAGCCAACGGTAAGCGGCACAACTCGCCCTCGTTCGACGCCAACAAGTATGCCGTGTTCCACTTCATCTTCAGAAAGATCTTCACCTTCCAAATACTTCATGGCTAAATCATCGTCACCTTCTGCGGCCGCGTCCATCATCTTTTCGCGTCGGTATTCGGCTTCGTCTTGGTACCCACTCGGAATATCTTCAATTTCCACGCCTCGATCCCTACCCTTATAGACTTTCATTCGGGGTAAGTCGAGAACGCCCGAAAATGCCGCTTGGTGACCAATTGGGATCTGAACGCCGACTACTGATCGGCCATATCGTTCGTGCAAGGTCTCTATCAAACCTTCATAATCCGCGTTATCTCGTTCAAGTTTATTGACAAAAATACACTTGGCGAGACCGTACTGTTCTGCAATCTCCCAAGCAAGTTCAAAACCTACATCCAAATCTCGTTTGGCTTCGCAAACAAGGATAAAGCTCTCAACTGCACGAGCAACGCAGTGAAGCTCGCCGATGAAGTCTGGATAACCTGGCACATCAATCAAATTGATCTTGCACCCGTGCCATTCAAGGGGGAGCACACTTGAAGAGAGGGAGATTTTCCGTCTTATCTCAAGGGGATCAAAGTCACTTTGGGTGTTGCCCGCCTCAACGGACCCGACCCGGTCGGTGGCATTTGCTGTGTAGAGCATATGCTCAATCAGCATGGTTTTTCCGCAACTGCCGTGGCCAACCACGGCGACGTTTCTGATGTTATCTGGTGAATATCGCTGCACCTAAATTTCCTCCTGTGAACAAAATTAGGCGGCGTCGAGACCGAAGTTGCTCGGAGACGGCGTCGTCTAATGAAACAATACGCCAGTTATCAGAACAGTGCAAGCAGTTTTCTGCGTTTTGTCCTGAATTTCTATAACGAAGGTCTTAGCGCGAATGTTTCGATTGCTTTGTAACCGACACCGGATGTGCTAGACGTAGTGATTGCAATATCAAGGTGAGTGATATCCCATGTTCCGATCGCTGGCTGATCCGGCATCTTGAGGGCTCTCCCAAGTGCGACTCGAAGTTGCTCACTTTCGGTCTTAATCCGACCCATGACTAAATGAGGATGAAATGGCTTACCCTCCCGAGGTGGAACGACTGACCGAGTGACAAGTTCTAACTGATTGGCAACCTTTACGCATGTTTCAGCACCTTCTCCAGTTAATTGCAGGATTGCAAATCGAGGCTGAATCATATTTGGAAGTCCGACAAATTTGTCGAGCGTCAATGAAAAAGCGTGACTTTCATTGGCAACCTGAGCGACCAAAGGAACAGCTCTGGCCATAGTAGCCACGGATATTTCTCCTAAAGTTACGAGATTTAAAAAGTACTCAGAAGGCTGATTCCAACGCATGTCCAATATTCCAGGCTTGCGCTTTAGCTGGAGGAGGGCTGAGTCAATGACCGGAAGGAGTTCCGGCGGAACTCGCACCCCAACAAAAGTTCTATTAATTGCAT
>JAYUOQ010000312.1:0-3581 GCA_043760685.1 Armatimonadota bacterium
GCATGATCCGACGGATGGTCTTTGCAGGGGAAAAGGAGATCAGCTCCGGCTCCTTGGAGGGCAACCGAAATCCAATCGGCTCCGCTTGGCGTCTTGGACCACATGATTCCGCCATCCCAAGGAGCATTCTTAGCTACATGGGGCGTACCTGCGTACGTTACTTCGGTATGAATCTGTTCGCCAGGCTGCTTAGAGAGCGGAAAGTAGACGCGAATCGCTCCATTTATCCGATCAAATCTTAGGGCGGTTTTGCCATCGGTAATTTTCGAAACAGTGTAAGGATCATCTAAATCCAGCAAAATACTTCCGGTCGGAATAACGATCTTAGCGTCCATGATTGTTTTCCCTGCGATTGTCTTGGTTTTCGGGTCGACTTTGATGGAGATGTCGTAGAATTGGACATCGTAGGCTGCTTGCTCTAGCTTGAGGACTCCGCCAGAAACTTCGGTCTGCTGAAACGCGAAAGTAGCGAGAAGTGGGAAGATCGCCAAAGAAATCATCGTAGCTTCATTATGGACAGGAACCATCCAAAAGGCAGGATTTCCATTTCCAATATTCTCTTTTTAGCTCACCAATAGTGGGACATCAGCTCTTGGCTCCACGCAGGTTCTTCTACTTTCGCTCTGGGTAAAAAGCCAGTCATGACGGGTTTGATGTCAATAACTGGGGTTCCATTGATCGCATCGAGACCTTTGACGGTCAAGAGATTGCCTTCGACTGAAACAATCTCGACAATTGTGCTGCCAATTCGGTTCGGTCGGTCTTTGCCACGTTGGGCAAAAATTCCGACCTTGGGCCAGTCTGGGTTTCCTCGCGGATGGCGTGCGCCTCGCTCGATCGAGTCATCTTTGGCAAGGTGAAAGTGAAAGAGGATTTCAGCATGGGAGAATTGATCGAGACCTTGGAGGGCTGACTCGGTAAATTCGGAATTCAATTTAATGACCGACTGAATGTCATCCCAATTGTCATCAACTGCTTCGGTACGGATGTTTTTGACAAATCCAATAGGTTCAATGGCGAACATTGAAGTTCTTTTACCCGATATAAAAAGTTTTCTTTGCCCCCAAATGTCTAAGCCTCCTAACCTATTGGTGAGAAGGCTTGTAGTTGATCACTTTCGACAAAGGAATGTTAAAGTAGCTTTTGGGTCTATCTTTGATTTGATGTCTTGACTTTGAGGACGGCAATACCGCGACTAAAGCAAGTCATCCAAAGTTCGTATCCATCCGGAAGCACTTTAATTTCTAGGTCGTTGATGATGTAATGTGGCAATCCACCAAACCGCCATTCTCCATTTGGTGGAGCAGGAAACACTCCGACCTTCTTACCATCCCACCAAAGGAGCCCCATATCATCAAATGGATATTCCTTTCCGTATTTCATCCATATTCGACCGTCTGGAGTTACCGCGACAGGTTCTACGAATTGACCTGGGAACGGCCAATTCACACCATATTTACAGACAACTTGCGCAGCGCCTGTAGTTGGATTTACCTTGATCAAGGTGTTTCCATCGGTCGTATTTGGAGCCGATGAACCAACCCACGCCGATCCATTCTTGTCAACAGCCAGACCCTGCAAGCTTGCTCCAACGGCGTTCAGTTCAGGAAAGTCAAGTATGCCTCGCGAGAAACGGTAGATACCGTCGGTCCGAACGACCTCAGAACCTAAATTAGCCCACACGGTTCCTGCCCGTTGCGGATCTCGCACTACTTTATTGATGAAGCCTGACTCGATTCCTGTAAGCGATCCGTTCTCAAATATGCCTAGACCACCGTAGTGACCGGCACACCAAAGACGTCCTAATGAGTCTTCGACGTAGGTTTGGACTTGATCTGGCCCTCCAGGAATTTGCGACCAAGTAGTGCCGTCAAATTGGTGAGTAAAGGCATTTATCGGGTTTACAACTACTCTTCCATTGGATGGTCGAACATAGACAGCCTCGCTTTGAGGACTACCTAAAAATGGCCAAGAACCACCGAGCCCATAGTCAAGACCGTTGACAAACCCGGTCCCTCTCACTCCATCGAATTTGACCATTCCTCCAGTATCTGAGCTTGCGTTTGCACAGGCGTATACATTGTTGGAGGTCTGATCGACTGACAAATCAATGTTGAAAAAGTCAAATTGGCTCGTGTTTGTGACTCGGTATCGTTGCCAGTTACCAGTAAGGGCATCGCGTCGGACTGCACCGCCAGTCCCTGTACCGCAGAGCCAGACGTTTCCGTTTGAATCTCGATCCAGATCATCAATAAATCCACTGTGAGGAACAACTCCTAGGTTCGTCCAACTGGTCCCGTTGAACTGTTGAAGCTGCCCAAAGCCATCTACGATCAACGCTTGTAAGTTGCCAAACGGTAGGAGAGCGGCAACGGAAATTGCCCCATTTGGTGGCGGAAGAGGAGGAGAGACCCAAGTTCCGTTTGGACGAACGTAATCAAGACGCTCTTCGTTTTGGGTTCCGATCCACCGTCTCATCCATAGGTTTCCACTGGAATCTACGGAAGACTTTGAAACGAGGTGTGAAGGGTTTCCTGAAATGGGAGTGTAAACCGTCCAACTATTTGTCGTACTGTCCCACCGTTCAACATTGCCTTGGATGTATCCAGGCGGTGACGTCCATAGATAATAGCCGCCGTTTGATTTCGGTTGTACTGCGATCTTGTCTCCACCATGAGTTGGAAAATTCGTCCACTGTTTTGTATTCGGGTTGAACTTGTTCAATCCGCCATCGCCGGAAATCCAAATTGTGCCATCCGGTGCTAAAGAAATGTCTGAGACATAACCATCTGCTAAGGTTGAATTTGAAGGTCCAAATTTTACCAATGACCCTGGACCACGTAACAAGTTCATGCGCAACACACCGCGATAGGTTCCAATCCAGATATTGCGTCGGTCATCCGCTGCAATTTCAGTCGCTCGACTTACGCCAACGTCGTTTGCGCTTCCGACAACCGAATAGTCAACGTTTGAAACGTTTATCCACCGATTTTCAGCCTGAATGAACTTGGCTATGCCACCTTCTTCCGATATGGGATTGTAGCCACCGATCCAAGGGTTGCCATCGGCACCGATCCAAATCGTTTCATTGGAATCACCTTGAATACCAGTATTTCCTGGTCGATAATAGCGCCATTGCGGTGCCTTTGAAGCGGCCGCATCACCAATAGCAAATGCAAAGGGACCAATTGCTAGGGCCAAAGAAATTGTTAATCCACTAATAGTTTTCATCAAAATCTCCAAGTCTATTGGGATTCTAAATGGCTTCAAGTCACTTAGAATTCCAATCTGAAAGCAACGTAAATCAAATTTTACGTGGCTTTCAACGACAAAGAGCCAATTTGCTTGTTTCTTGATACACGTTCAGGGTCCTTGTCATTAATTCTCTTTACGCCATCACCTGGAGCAAGCTCAAATAAGAACGAATTGAACTGAGTTTGACGGATTCCGATCGAATTCCATATTCGACTTTTAGCGCTCCAACGACTTGTGAACTCTAGCGAGACTCTCTTGCTTCATAGGATAGAATCGTTTTGCGAGCTAAATTTGGAGACTTATCTTCACATTTGAGATCGAGGATC
>JAYUOQ010000313.1:0-3580 GCA_043760685.1 Armatimonadota bacterium
TTGGAAACTCAAAATGGCCCACATGACGGAAAAGTTTGACCACTTTATCTATGTTTCAGACTTCAGCCGCAAAATCCTTGAACCCTACATCCCCGACGATACTTTGCAAACCGTTCTATATAATCCGGTCAGCAACAACCAGGAGCCTATGGCTGATTGTGACCACTCGGACACTTTTTCCTTCATTGGCAGGTTGTCGCCAGAAAAAGGAGGACTATTGTTCGCTGAGGCTGCAAAGAGAGCTGGGGTGAAATGCCAGTTCATCGGTAAAGGCGGAGAAGAGGAAAAGATTCGAAACGCCAACCCAGAGGCAATCTTCACTGGTTGGGTTACATCCGAAGAAGTCGAATCAAAGATTCGCGCTAGCCGAGCCGTCGTAATGCCCTCTCTTTGGTACGAGACTGCCGGTCTTAGCGTTATTGAGGCAGTTTCACGAGGAATACCAGTAATCGTCTCAGATAAGTGTGCTTCGGTTGAATACATGAAACACAACCATAGTGGTCTAACCTTTGATTCAGGAAACGTTGAGTCGCTAACGGAAGCCCTCAAGCAAATGGCAACGCCAAGGGCCAAACAGTTTGGCGCGAATGCCTATGAAGACTATTGGAAAAGCCCGCTCACGACTGAAATGTACATGAACGGACTTTTAGATGTTTACGAAAGGACGCTTAGTTCTTAACCGAGCCATCTCTTGCTCGATCATCGTCGGCTTTCGCCATTGCTTCTACTAGCCCTTCAAAACTCATCTTTCGCTCCCAACCAAGGACTGACTGTGCCTTATGTGGGTCGCCAATTAAGAGATCGACTTCGGCTGGGCGATAAAACTGAGAATTGATCTTAACAACCTGCTTACCAGTCTTGGTATCGGTACCAATTTCGTTAACGTCTTCGCCAGACCACTCAATGTTCATTCCCAGTGCCTTGCCAGCATTCTCGACAAAGCTTCGAACTGTGTGAGTTTCGTTGGTAGCAAGGACGTATTCGCCGCCGGTGGGTTGTTGGAGCATTCTCCACATACCTTCGACAAAGTCGCCCGCAAATCCCCAGTCACGCTTCGAATCCATGTTTCCAAGCTCAATATGAGATTGGTGCCCATACTTGACGTTTGCAAGACCAGCAGTAATCTTCCTTGTAACAAACTCTAGTCCACGCAGAGGGGATTCGTGATTGAACAGAATTCCGCTTGAGCAGTGGAGGTCATAGGACTCGCGATAATTGACCGTGATCCAGTGGCCATAAAGCTTCGCAACTCCATATGGAGAGCGAGGATAGAACGAGGTTGTCTCTTTTTGAGGGATTTCTTGAACCTTTCCAAACATTTCCGATGTGGATGCTTGATAGAAGCGGGTTTCAGGACTATATAGCCTGATTGCCTCAAGGATTCTTGTAACTCCAAGGGCATCAGCATCTGCTGTATAAAGCGGAACCTCAAAAGAAGCCGCAACGAAGCTTTGTGCCGCGAGGTTGAAGAACTCATCTGGCTTATGATCTTGGATGACCTTGCTTATGTTCGAGAACTCAAGCAGTTCCATCGGAACCATTTTCACCTTGTCGCGAATGCCCAGAAAATCAAGACGCCATAGATTCACTGAAGCGCTTCTTCGAGCAGCGCCGATAACGTTGTAGCCCTTGTCTAAAAGTAATTTTGCGAGGTACGAACCATCCTGTCCTGTAACCCCTGTAATCAATGCAGTTTTTGCCATAAGAAATGAGACCAATACTAATTTACGGCAAACTGGCAGGCAATCTCTAGCTTCTTAACTGATTCATACCAAGAAAATTGCGATGTTCTGGCGATTCCCGCCGTTGCCTTATTCTTTGCCTCAGTAGTGTTTGTTAGTGCTAGGAGCATTGCTTCTGAAATTGATTGGGGGGAATTTGGGTCGCAATAGAATCCGCAGTCACCACAAACTTCTGGAATTGAACTGGTGTTGCTGCAAACCACCGGGGTTCCTACCGTCATTGCCTCCAATACCGGAAGACCAAATCCTTCGACAAACGATGCCAAGACGTACGCGCTAGCTTTTTGCATTAGTGCATTTAATTCCAAGTCAGTGACGTAACCAAGAAACTCGATATCATCTTTCACTTCAGATTCTGACCAAGTAACTCCGACTGGAGAGTCGAGCCAGCCCTTGGCACCTGCAATCAGCAATCGACAATCCTTCATTCTCGAGTCTTTTTTTAAGAGAGTGAATGCTCGAATTAGCCCTTCTATATTCTTTCTAGGCTCAATTGTCCCTACTGAAAAGACATATTTGTCCGCTTTGAACTTTGAAAGATCAATCGAACCTAATTCGGTTGGAGTGAGCATCCTTAGGTCGTTTCCGACTCCATACGGAATAACAAAAATTTTCTCAGGGGAGACCTTGTAGGCCGAAGCAAGTTCGGACTTCGAAGATTCGCTTCCTGTCACGACGGCCGTAGATTTTTTGCAGGCAGTCAACGTTAGCCAATCTAAGATCATTCTTTTCCGGAACGGAAACCAATCGCCATGGGTCCTTGGAAACGCATCATGGGCAAAGACAACGATGGGAATTTTGCAACCAAAAGGAACAGCCAGGAAAAGGGAAAGTACTAAATCCGCCCTTAGTTCTTTTGCCACGGCCCCTATTCGGAAATGCTCCCACCAAATCCGATCCCTTGAATTTCGTATTGTGATCGGGTGCCAAGTAATCCATGGGCAGCTTTTCCATGAGTCGGGTATTTCGACATCGTCACGGATGAACACATCATATTGATGTCCCAAATCGGTGATGGTCAATTGGTTGAGAGTAGCGAACATATGCCGGCCAACTCCCGCGAGCCGCATTCCCGGCGTGGTCGTGACCATAAAAGCGGAAACACAAATTCGCATGAACGTCGACTAGTTTACTGAAGTGAAACCTTTTCCGTTTCTCTCGTTACCGCTCCTAGATCTATTCCACTGATTTCAGCAAGCTTTCCTTCGACTTGACTGATGATGTTCTCCTGTGTAAAGTGCGCTTTCACCCGATTAAGCCCCTCAATTTGAAGGGATCGCCGAAGATTGACGTTTTGCAGAATTAACTGCATTTGCTGGGCAAGCTCCTCGTAGTTCTGGCGGTCGTATATGAGTCCTGACTTGCCATGATCGATAATTTCTTCAATCGCTCCAGACCTACTTGCAATAAGTGCGGTTCCACTGGCAAGAGCTTCAATATTTGTATTTCCAAATGGCTCATCAAAAACGCTTGGACTGATTACAGCAGTGGCACGCTGCATATGGGCAAACACCGAATCACGGGAATGCTTCCCGATGAACTTAATCCGGTGATCAATTTTCAGTTCGCTGACCAATTTCGCAAAGGTATTCAACGAATATGGATCGGAATGTCCAGCAATCCATAATTCCCAATTGGCGCTTGGCGCCCTTTTATCTAGCGAAGCGGCAGCCCGAATCGCAAACTGGATGCCTTTATAGAAGGTTAACCTTGAAGCGACTAAGAAGATCGGTGGATCAAACCGTTCTCGATCCAAATTCTGTGCCAGAGGATATTCAACCCCTCGATAAATTACCCCAAGTTGCTCTTGGTGGAATCCGGCCTCTAGGAACCTCCCT
>JAYUOQ010000314.1:0-3573 GCA_043760685.1 Armatimonadota bacterium
CGCTAAGAAACTCCAACGAGATTCGCTTTGAATCCACTCGCGATTTGAGTTTGTCGCAGAGCAGTTCAAGTTCGGGAATCATAGGATGGAGCGATTAGCTCAAACAAATTTTACCTGCGGAACCTGTTCCTTATGATGCGAAAGTTTAGTCCCCAGGGAATTGGTCAAAGAGCCATAAAACCTGGTAATTTTCGCAGGACTTTCTCAGGTTTTTAGGTCTAGAATCTTGAGTGGTGTGTCAGGTTTGACAAGTCTTGGGAAATTATGAAAAAAACATTAATTTTGGGTTTAATCGGTTTGGCGGTTGGTGCTCAAGCGTCTCCAGTCATTTTCTACGGCGGCGACATGAACGGAGTCAATGCTTTGGCTTCTCAAATCAGTACTGCTGGTGGGTTTACCGACTCACAAGTATACGATAACTTTACGTTGACGTCAGCAATGACAATCGACGGCGTTTTCGGTCGATTCCTCGACACTTCTAATAGCTTTGCTCCGCAAATCACTTGGGAAATCCGAAGTGGTATCTCTGCTGGTAACGGTGGCACCCTATTGTTCAGCGGCACGACCGCGGCAACGAACTCATTAACTGGCTTCACTGCCTTCGGAATCAACGAGCGGGAATATGCTTCCAACGTAGGTCCATTCAACCTTGGTGCCGGTAATTACTGGCTATCCGTAGCGCTTGCGGGCGGAAATGGTCCTGCATATGCTTCGACAACAAGCGGAGCGAACGGAGTTGGCGGCCCATTGAACGATGGCAAGTCGTTTTATAACTCACTAACGTACTCTTCAAACTACCAACCGACTGGAACTCAACTTACACAGGGAGTCGACGCAGACTTTGCGTTTGGTCTTCGCGGAGCTTCGACTGTTCCAGAACCAGCAACCTTCGCAGTCCTTGGACTCGGCGCAGTTGCTTTGCTTCGACGACGACGCAAATAATAAGCCAGGCGCTTAAAAAATTAAGGCGGTTATGGCTTGCATTCGTGCAAGGCATAACCGCCTCCCTATTTGCCCAATAGGTCCAATGTGTCGTTTAACCGACGCACTCCGAGCAAGTCATTGCTTTTGCGGAGATGGCCGTTCGGCGGTACCATTTCAAGCAATATGAATCCTTCCAAAATGGACTTAGCCCCCCTCGATGGGTATCCCGAACCATTCGGCACGTTACTCGCGACCCTGCAAGACGGCTCTCGCGAGTGGCGCGATGAACTTGGCGACCCTGACCCAAAGCACATTGTTTGGCAAGCCACGCCAAACGGGCACAGTATTGGCGCGCTCCTTTTGCATATTGCCGAAGTCGAGACGTGGTGGATCGAGGTCGTGTGCCTTGGTCGTGAATTTGATCCCGAAGAAGAAAAGCTCTATATGAGTGAGGAGATTGATCAATATGGCGGCTCGTGGCCAGTTCCGCCCGAAAAGCCGATTTCGTATTACTTCGATCTGTTAGACAAGGTTCGGGCGAGGACGCTCGAAAGTGTGAAGTCGTTTGAGCCTGGAGACACGGTACGGGTGCGCAGCAACGGGGACTCTGCAACCCTGCGCTGGATTTTGGCGCATGTGGTCGAGCATGACTCCTACCACGGCGGTCAAGCCGTTCTGATGCACGAGATTGCCAAGAAATTTCAGGCATAAAAACACCAATTGGCTGGGTGACATTTTAGGCATGCCGGTTGCCGCCCTTCGTAATCCTTAATTGGTTTTCTTATCGGGCAGTCTTTCGTCGTCGGATGAGCGCCAATGCGCCGAGCCCGAGCACTGCCAACGATGCCGGTTCCGGAACGGGTGAAGCCTGTACGTGACGAACGTCATCGACTCCGATGATGTCGCCAAGAACATGGATGGTCACACTTGAAATCGATTGGCCAGCATCCGTGAACCCAAAGAACTGGACACCGGAGCCAAGGTTTAGCAAATTAAGGGATTGAGCTACCCCGTCGTTAAAGGTAACGGTTTCGACCGAAAGTTGAACGCCCGAAAAGTACGCGCCAAACGACTGGACCGGCGTTGCGAAGGTGAAGGTCATCGTTCCTCCATTCATCGAGGCGAAATTTGTCCCGCCTGCCGTGGTATTGAATCCAAAGAGACCGTCTGGGGAGCTGATTGGAGAATTGCGGATTTCTTGGTTATTGGATCCGAAATCAATGCCAGTGAGGGTTACTCCGCCACCGAGGGCAAGGCTTGAATACGCGCCAACCGGAGCCGATTCGAAGGTGATTAAGTTGACGGTTCCGAAGCCCGCAGCGGCAGTATCGTAGGCTAGGGCAGCCGCATTTGAATTGGGGCGAGGATCGGTTGAGTTGGCAATATCCGCACCAGAATAGATCACTAAACTAGCATTGGAAAGCGTGGCAAGCAAGCTAAAAGCAAAGAAAGCAGGAATTTTTACGTTCATGACACTTGATCATAACGGGATTGGCTCCAAATTACTAGGAGATTGAGCATAAAAATCTGCCCGGAGTACCGTCTGTGCCCTTCATGTCTGGAGATGACTGGCATGGTGGGAATAATCAGAACAACCTAAACATCAGAAACTTTTGAGGAGTGAAGTTTGTCTCCTTTTATAGCAATGATTTCACTTGTTTGCCTTTGTTTAGCCGTCCAGGAATACGGTACACCTCCAGTTCGAATCAAGTTTGACAATGGCTCTGTATTTACCTATGGGTACGGGATCTTACCAAGCGTGAAGGATAAAGGGGGTGATCATCCGCTCGATCTCAAATCGTTCGTTAGGTGGAGGATTGATAACCGAAAGCGCGGTGACCCCGAAAAGTCAGCCAATAACCTTGCCGCTCAGGAACGGAGTGGATTGGGTTACTCGATTAAGCAGGCTGTTCGGGTCTCCAAGAATTCTGCGCTCTGCATCGTTGGCTATTCGCATGCAAATTTGAAGGGCACCAGCTCGTTCGTTCAGGACCTCGTTTTGCTTAATACCGAAGGCAAGGTTACGCTCACGTTCAAACGGACTATCGGCCCGGATGGTGGTCTTCTCGGAAATGATTTTGGGCGGAGGCTCTATTGGTCCCAGAAACAACTCCTGTTGCGAACAAGGGGAGGCTTTGAGATTCTCGATGCTGCCGGTGCCAAAACCGGGTCGATTTCGATTCCGAGTTTCTTGTATCAGTTCGGTCTTAACCCTCGTGGCGACTTGTTGATGGTGGGAGGGGCAAAGACTGGCTACTCGTTTTCGATATACGACCTGCGGACGCGTCGTCTGAAAGCGTTCGTAATCACACCAGTTAAGGATGAACTCAAAAGTATTTTTCACGAACTCACCTATACGCTGCAATCGCCCAAGGTTATCCATATCTGGCTTGAAGGAATTGATTACAATGGGATCGGACCGTCCAAACGAGCCCACTATCTCTTTGACGCGAACACCGGGAAAGCGATCAAGAAGTATATTTCGAGTGAATAGGTTCTGCAAAAAACCAGAATTTCAGGCACAAAAAAAGACGCCCATCCACTTGGAAATACCAAATGAATGGGCGGAGAGCCTTGCAAATTGTTACGAGCGTCGTGGCAAGGTGCCGGCAGGGTGTAGGCTCATGCAGAACAGTAGAGGGAAGCCAT
>JAYUOQ010000315.1:0-3572 GCA_043760685.1 Armatimonadota bacterium
GGTGCGGGCTTACTTGACGCCCCAACCGAGACTGAGCGGAAGGCAAACGAATCGGTTGATAGCGTTCATAACGGATCGATTGTTGTTGCTGCGATTACTTCGTGTACCAATACTTCGAACCCATCGGTTCTTTTGGCGGCTGGTTTGGTTGCCAAGAAGGCGGTTGAGAAAGGCATGATGACCAAGCCCTGGGTGAAGACCACGCTTGCTCCAGGATCTCGAGTTGCAGGTGACATTTATAAGGTCGCTGGCCTGATGCCATTCATGGAAGCTTTGAACTTCCACATTGTTGGATACGGTTGTACGACGTGTATCGGAAACTCTGGTCCCTTGCCGACGGCAATTAGCAACAAGGTCAACGAGGATAACTTGGTGGTCTGCTCAGTGCTTTCGGGTAACCGAAACTTTGAAGGACGAATTGGCCCGGACATTAAGGCTAACTACCTGATGTCGCCACCGCTGGTTGTTGCCTACGCCCTAGCGGGAACGATTAATATCGATCTTCAGAAGGATGCGCTCGGAAACGACAAGGACGGTAATCCGGTTTACCTGAAGGACATTTGGCCGACCCAGGCTGAGGTCGCGGAAGCGGTCGCGGGGGCCGTTAGCACTAGCTTGTTTAACAAGCATTACGCCGACGTGTTTAAGGGTGACGAGAAGTGGCAGGCGATTCAGGTTACGGGTGAGGATCGATTTGAGTGGAACAGCGATTCGACTTACATCAAGAATCCGCCTTACTTTGATGGCATGTCGGCAACGGCACCTACGACGGTCAGGGACCTTGTTGGCATGAAGGTTTTGGCATTGTTGGGTGACTCGGTTACGACCGACCACATTTCTCCAGCTGGTTCGATTAAGGCGAATACGCCGGCTGGTCAGTTCCTGATGGGTCGTGGCGTTGAGCCGAAGATGTTTAACAGCTATGGTTCACGACGGGGCAACGACGACGTGATGGTTCGTGGAACATTTGCCAACATTAGACTTCGCAACCAATTGGCTCCGGGCACCGAGGGCGGCTACACGACTTACCTTCCGACTGGCGAAGTCGAGTTCATTTACGACGCTTCGGTGAAGTACAAAGCTTCGGGCACTCCGCTGTTTGTTATTGCGGGCAAAGAATACGGAACGGGATCGAGTCGGGACTGGGCAGCGAAGGGCACCTTTATGCTCGGCATTAAGGCGGTTTTGGCCGAATCATTTGAGAGAATTCACCGTTCGAACTTAGTTGGAATGGGAGTTTTGCCGCTGGAGTTTGTGGACGGTCAAAATGCGGCGAGCCTCGGTTTGACGGGTCATGAGACGTTTGATTTGGAAGGTCTTTCGGGTGCGGTGGCGAGCGAGTTTAAGGACGGCAAGGTGCTGACCATGAACGCTCGATCTGCGGACGGAACATCGAAAGCCATTTCGGTCAAGGTGCGAATTGATACTCCGCAAGAGACGCAGTATTACGTCAACGGCGGAATTCTGCAGTACGTGTTGCGACAGTTGTTGAATAGTTAGGCGACGCAAAGGTCGAGACCAAATACATGTTTAGTCGAGATGATCACCGGGAAGCTCTCTTGAAGTGCTTCCCAGCCATTCAACTAAACGAATCAGTTGTTGCTCCGAGGAGACGGCAAGATATTGATGGCATGGTGCAGGACGGCCAAACATGGCTTGATCTGAATGAACGAATTCAGTTGGACGAGGACGTGATGTGGGCTTTGACGCCTGTTGGGCTCACTCAGCTTCTCCCGGCCTACCTATGCTTTTTGGCTGATCCAATCAAGGCCGATGTTCTCGTTGATCACGTGACTAGCGGGCTGCTTCATATTTTTGACCAAATGGGAAATGAAATTAAAACTGTCTTTACTCCCATGCAGGTCCAATGTTTGGACCACTGCTTGAATTCCTTACTAGATCAGTATCAATCACTGGAACAAGAAGACTATGGGGACGTAGTCGAGAAACTTAAGCAGATCATCACGAACGTGTCGGCTCTTCATATTAATTGACACGAAGGACGCCTATTTCTCAATAGGTCCAATTGCTGTTCTGAATCTCACAGCTCTATTCCTCCGTATTTGGAAATAGATTGGAAACTCAGTATCAGGAATTAGGGACTTGTTGGCAGTGTCAGTCGCTGCATGCACCAAATGCGACCATGTGTCCCGTTTGTGGCACAAGCTTCGTTGAGTCGATTCCTCATGCTGAGCCGATGGTGGTGTATCCTCGTTCTGCACCTATAACTCAGGTCGGGATGATCCAAATTCCGGCGGGGACTCACTCGATGGTTGCGGTGATTGTTCTTTCCATTCTCTTTGGCGGTTGGGCGGGCATGTTGGTTAATCGCCAAATTGCGAAAGGACTGATCTACGGGTTGCTGCTGGGATCTGTTCTCGGGTTCGCAACTTGCGGCATTGCCTTTCTCATTTGGTATCCGTTGACATTGATCGACGCCTTGCTCGTTGCTCAGAAACTTAACCAGGGCAAAGCAATTCGCGAATGGGAGTTCTTTTGATTGTCAATTCTTACGATGGATCTCGTCTCGATTAATTTGCTCGCTAAGGTAACTTCTCTGCAATTCTCCACCCTACAAGGTTAAACTACACAAAAATGAACTACTTCGTAATTGCTGCTGACGGTCAAAAGTATGGCCCCGCTGATATTCCTACCCTGAATCAATGGGCTCAAGAAGGTCGTGTTCTGACTACTTCGATGCTTGAAGATGCCTCGACGGGTGAAAGAGTTATGGCAACTTCGGTGCCTGGGATCATGTTCCCGATGAATCCGCCGGCTGGTCAAAATTTCCAACAGCCGAATTTTCAACATGCTACCGGTCCGCAGTTTGGGGATGATGGATCATCAGATATTACGAAGGTATGGATTTTCTCGGCACTCTCAGTATTTTGTTGTTTTGGCTTTGGAATTGCAGCCATCGTTTTTGCAACCAATGCTCAGAAAAAAGGACATCCCCAGGCACAAACTGCTCTTATTGTGGCAATTGTTAGCTTAGTCTTAGCCTGTGGTGTTGGCGGAATCGCTCGAGGGCTCGGTGCGGGAATGTTCAACCGGTAGTTTCGAGTTAATCGGCTAAATTAGATGCCGTACTACGTTGTTGGACTCGATGAGGAGAGGTTTGGACCGGCTGATGTCCTGACTTTGAATCATTGGGTCCAGGAAGGACGCATCGCACCAGAAACTATGCTGGAAGACGTTTCGACGGGACAACAAGTTTTGGCATCGAGTATTCCTGAACTTACTTTTCCGGTTGCTGCTTCATTTGCCGAGGGCAATCCTCAATCCAACTATCCTCGTCATCACCATGTTGTTGGCACTGACGAAGGAGCAAAGGATCTAGAAACTGCGTGGTTGTTTGCGACAACTGGGATTATAGGGTCGATCGTCTTTCTCTTTTTCTGCCCTATTTTCAGCATGATTAATGTTCTCAGTATTTTCGGAATCGTTTATTCTTTGAAGGCGGCAAGGAAAGGTAGCTCAAACACGAGGGGTGCGATGATATGTTCGATTGTTGGGCTGGTTCTTGGTATATTGATCGTGATCGGCTTCTTTGCGATTATGGGTTTCGATTA
>JAYUOQ010000316.1:0-3569 GCA_043760685.1 Armatimonadota bacterium
GGGCTCGACCAAGGGCTGGCATGGCTTTTGGTACGCCACTCAGAATTGATGTCGATGACTCTTTTTCTTGCTTCTTGATTGCGTCCCAATTGGCAAGGACTTCATCGGAGTCCATTACTTCGGTGTCGTTGAAGACATGGGGGTGGCGGCGAATCAATTTCTCGCAGATGTGTCTCAATGGTTCATCGAATTCAAATCTTCCATCTCGGGCTGCCAGTCGAGCATGAAAAACGGGCTGAAGAGTTAAGTCGCCTAGTTCTTCGGCAAGGGAGTCGAAGTCTTGACGATCGATGGCATCGAGGGTCTCGTACGATTCTTCTAGTAGGTACTTCTTGAGAGTTTCATGGGTTTGTTCACGATCCCATGGGCAGCCATATGGGCCGAGCAGGAGGTCCATGATAATGCCAAGCTTGGTATAGGGCTCATTGGATGGAGCAAGGACTACTGCATTTTGTTCGACGTTTGCAGAACCCGGATAGGGAAGTGCTTTTTCAAACAAGTCAAATGTCCGGCAATTCTGGTTCGCGTGGTAGACCTTCTGCCCATCCAAGTCCTCGCGCAACTTTGTAAAGTCGGTTTCGACACTGACGTCAACAATCGTCATTGTCCGCCGCTTTTCGCCTTCTTTTCTAAATCGACAAATTGCTTATATGCCTTATCTATTTCGGGAGAGGCGATCGAAATGGTTGCATTTTGCCTTGCTTCACGAATGAGCTTGTTCATATCGATCTTGCCGGTTCCTTTAATGACCATCATTTCACGACGTAGATCCTCTTTAATGTTTGCGTCTAGCGGTATCACCGACTGCGCTAATAGGGCTTCGACTTGGAATTTTGCAAAAATTGTGTCCTTGCCTAACCACCCAGTTCGTTCGCCTTTCTTGAGAGGCTTTACCGAAGCTTGTACTTCTGGACCAAGGAGATCAAACGGGACTACTCCAAAATCACCGCCTGCATTTTTGCTGGGGTCGGTACTAAATTGGGACGCCATCTCTTCGAACGCCTTTCCTGTTTTTAAGCCTGCGTCGACTTTTGCTTTTGATTCTTCATCGTGAACAATGATCACCCTCAGCTTAACCCTAGCAGGAATTGTATACCGGGATGATTTAGCCCCCTCATAGTTTCGCTGAACATCGCTTTCGGTGACGACTATTCCCTCCGTTTGGATCTTGAATTGAGCTCGCTCAACTTTGATCATGTATCGAAGTTCCGGTAAAGTTCGTCCGACCGATTGCCATTCCTTCACGTAATCCGGATTGTTGCGCAGGCGATAGGAAACTTCTTGGTCTACTTCGGTCTCAGTTGGCGTCAAGTTCTTTAATTTTGCTATTTGAAGGATGAGTGTTTCAGTCACCAACGTGTCTAACGTCGCGATGGCGGGCATGATTTCGATGAATTGCCCGGTGCTCGTTTTTCGTCCGAGACCTGGTAAATATTCCATCCTCCGGTAATACTTTTGCGAAGTTAAGGCTTCACCGTTAATGGTTGCGACGGTGTCTTGTCCTTGCCCTTTCATTAAGGCAATGGAACATAGTGCGAATGCGGTGATGCTCATATCTATCTCAGACGGCTAACTTACTAGCCATGTATCTCTTTCTTTCTATTGTTTTAGCTCGCGCTGAAGTTCCGGTAAGACTGTAAATAGGTCGCCTACCAACCCCAAGTCAGCCGCATCAAAAATCGGTGCATTGGTGTCAGTATTGATCGCTACGATCAGTTTTGAGTCTTTGATTCCTGCCATATGCTGAGTTGAACCACTGATTCCTGCAGCAATATAAAGGTTTGGTGCGACGACTTTCCCGGTTTGACCAACTTGTAGTTCATTGGCAGCGATACCTGAATCGACCGCAGCGCGAGTTGCGCCAACGGCTGCACCAAGCGCGTCAGCAAAGCCTCCGATTACCGATTCAAATGTTGCGGCGTCCTTTAGTGGGCGTCCGCCGGAAACCACAATTGCGGCTTGGCTCAAGTCTGGGCGTGCGCTGCCTTTACTGGATTCGCTGACGATTGTCACTTGAGTGTTAACGGCTAGAGTGACGGATTCCTCAGATCCATTGGCTCCACCTTCTAACTTTGGAAAATTGCTTGGTCGGAAGGTTATGACGACTGGATCGCAGGCAACCTCAACGGTGGCGGTCATCGAACCAGCATATATGGGCCGTTTGAACGTGGTCGGAGAGACAACTCCAATTGCATCGGTGACCATGCCAGTGTCGAGAAGTCCGGCAAGGTACGCCAAAACATCCTTACTTCGCATGCTCGAAGGAGATGCAATATGGGAATAGCCGGAAGCAAATTCCTTTAATGCCGTTGCCAGTCCGTCAGCGGCGGGAAGGGAAGCCAGATTTGCCGAGCTCATTTTACCGGCTCCACAGGGAGTCGCTGATCCCGACAGAAGAAGAACATCGTAAGGCAGGCAAAGAGTGTTGGCAAAGCCAACGCTTGATGTTGCGTCTGAGGCGTCGAAAGCAACAATGAGTAACTTGGACATTAAATTCCACCTCGCTCTTTAATTGCCGTTGCCAATTCTTGGACGGATCCAACGCGGCGTCCAGGTGGTCGGGCGGGTGGTAGTTCAACCGCGGTAATGGTGGTCTTTGAACTTGGTATTGTAGTTGCAGGTCGCTTTTCGAGCGGTTTGCTCCGCGCCTTAATGATTCCTGGCAGCGCAACATATCTTGGCTCGTTCAGTCGGAGATCAGTTGTGATTACGGCTGGAATTGACATTGAAACGACTTGCTCACCGGAATCCGTTTCACGAGTCACAGTTGCGACATTGCCATTGAACTCTACTTTTGCGGCAAAGGTTGCCTGTGGCCAACCAAGCTTTGCCGCGAGCATTTGACCAACTTGGTTACAGTCGTCGTCGGTTGCTTGTTTGCCCATCAGAACGATGGAAGGGCTTTCAGAATCGACAACTTCTTTTAGGATGGATGCAACTGCTGGGGAGTCCAAGGTCGCGTCGGTTTCGATCAGGATTGCTCGGTCTGCGCCGATTGCAAGTGCCTTGCGGAGTTGATCTTCGCAAGACGAGTTGCCAACGCTGACGACGACAATTTCCGTGGCAACGCCTCGCTCTTTGAGGCGAACCGCTTCTTCAACGGCGATCTCATCGAATGGGTTGATTTCAAATTTTGCGCCAGTGGTGTCTACACCAGAACCGTCGCCAAGCGGTCGGACCTTTGCGTATGGATCTACGACCCGCTTGATGGGTACGAGCAATTTCATATAGTGGGCAAAGTTTACCGGGACAGGTGACTCATGCGTGTAATGATTTCTGCTGAACAATTCGGCGCATAAAGGTAACAAACAAGTAACTGCGTCGTCTTAACCATGCAGAGAGAAACATGTTTGCACCTATTATTTTCATGAGCGCCATGCTTGCGCCAGGTTCAACTGAGATCACGATTTACAATCAAGGACTTGGTTTCGTCAAAGATATCCGAACGGTAAAGCTCCGAAAAGGACAACAAAAAGTAAACGTAGAAGATGTTGCCCAATTGATCGATGCAACCAGCGTTGGCTTCAAATGCCTCAATAACCCAGGTTCGATTTCAGTTTTGGAGCAGA
>JAYUOQ010000317.1:0-3566 GCA_043760685.1 Armatimonadota bacterium
CAAAGTAATCGCAGGGTAACCCGCGACTGCCGCCGGGGTCGAACTTCCGCCGCTAAAGTGGTCACCATTCACCAAATCGGTCGTCCATGCTGCACCGCCCGTCGGAGCAAAGATCGCATCCAACTTATGTTTGTCCATAATCGCGTCAATTCCTTCCTTGCGAGACATTCGGTGATTCTTGGCCAGCGCATCGATGTACTTTTTATCGGTCAATGGTCCCTTGGCTTGTGCTTGAAGGAAGATTTCTTGTCCGAAGTATTGAAGCTCGGTGTCCTTCAATTTTTCGTTAATCTTGATCAAGTCTGCGAGAGTCTTGGCTTCCACTTTCCGAGATCGTAAATACTTATTGATATCGTTTTTGAAGTCATAAAGCAAGACTTCCAGCTCTGTATCGTCATACTGCCCATGAGTTGGCAAATCCGTAGGATCAACGATGATCGCCCCAAGTTCTTTCATGGTTAAGATAGCATCATGCATGAGAGCATCGACCCGATCATTAAATCCAAAGAACTTTCGAGCAATTCCAATTCGTGCCCCTTTCATTCCGTTCGGATTAAGAAACTTTGTATAGTCGGATACCCCTTTATATCCCAGTTCCCCAGGGTCCTTGGGGTCGATTCCAGCAAGTACGCCCAACAAAATAGCCGCATCGGTAACTGTTCGAGCCATCGGCCCTGCCGTATCTTGGCTGTGCGAAAGCGGAATGATTCCCGTTCGAGATACCAACCCAAGGGTCGGCTTGATTCCGACCAGTCCATTGTTCGATGAAGGACAAACTATGGAGCCATCGGTTTCTGACCCGACCGAAACTGCACATAGATTCGCGGACGTTGCCACTCCTGAACCCGAACTACTTCCACATGGATTTCGATCCAGGGCATAAGGATTTTTGGTCTGACCACCTCGACCACTCCACCCACTACTGGAATGAGTAGACCGAAAATTTGCCCACTCGCTAAGGTTTGTTTTGCCAAGAATGATTGCTCCCGCCTTCTTCATTCTTGCAACAATGTGGGCATCATTGGCGGCAACGTTACCTAGCAAGGCTAAGGAACCTGCTGTAGTCATCATCTTGTCGCCGGTTTCAATATTGTCCTTAATCAGGATTGGTATTCCGTGCAGCGGTCCGCGAATAACCCCTTCAGCTCGCAACTTGTCCAGACGATCAGCATGAGCCAAGGCTTCTGTATTGGTCTCTATCACTGAACGCATTGATGGACCGTTTCGGTCGATCTCATCAATCCGCGCCAAATATTTTTCAGTGATCGAGCGAGCCGTCTCTTTTCCTGAGGCCATAGCTCGCTGAAGATCGGATATTGTTGCTTCGGCAAGTTCAAAAGGCTTTACTGGCTGATCTGCCTTTTGGCTCTCTGCCAACAATGGATTTGCAAGAGCTGCGGCTCCACCCAAGAGACCAGCTTTCAAAAATTCGCGTCGCTTCATATGACTTTTTCATCTTTGCATATCTTCCAAGCTAGAGAACAAAATATAAAGATTTGTCAAAAAATCAGGGTTTCATTTCGCTTTCCATCGAAGTGTCAGGTACCGTTATTTCGATGGCGGACGAAACGACATTTCTCATTTTAAAAGCTCTTGCTGATCCCACACGACTTCACATTGTCGAATTTCTGGCCAAGTGCGCCTGCGGACAAATCAACCTTCTCGACGAATCCGGAGCGGTTGAAGGGCCAACCGCCGGAGAAGTCTGCTGCCACATCACTGGTGCAGACAAAATCACATCCACCGTCTCTCATCACCTCCATGAACTCGAAAATGCCGGACTTGTAAAGCTCGAAAAGCGAGGAAAGACTACAGTCTGTACTTTGGTCCCTTCCGCCTTGAATGACATGGCCCTCTATCTCACCAAACTCGCCAGCGGGGAAAATCAAACTGGCTGTTGCTAATATCATGAAAGTTCTCTACGTATGTGTTCACAATGCCGGTCGATCGCAAATGGCAGAAGCAATTACCAATCACCTAGCCAAAGCGCAAAATCTCGACATTCAAGCCAAGTCCGCTGGAACGGTCGGCGGTAAGCAACTGAACCCCCAAGCGGTTGAAACCCTGTCAGAAATAGGAATATCTCTTGAGGGACATAAACCGAAATTCCTGACCCCTGAAATGGTATCGGAGGCCGATCAGATAATTTCTATGGGCTGTGGTGTTGATGCCGAGGCTTGCCCTACGAAATTCCTTTTAACAGAGGATTGGGAACTCGATGACCCAGCCGGACAAGATATCAATGCTGTAAGGGTCATTCGAGATCAGATCATTCAGCGAGTAAAGAACCTAATAAAGGAACCGCAAGCATGAAGAAGCGCTACCTCGCCGAACTCATTGGAACGTTCTTCATTGTCTTCGCGCCAATTTCCATCTCCGCAGACTCGGGCTTGCTCGTCGCAGCAATTGCCTCTGGCTTTCCGGTGCTTGCGATGATCTACGCCTTAGGAGGAATCAGCGCAGCACACTTCAATCCTGCTGTAACTTTTGCGTTTGCACTCACTAAGCGCTTTTCATGGAAACACGTCGTACCCTACTGGCTCGCTCAAATGACCGGCACTGTATTGGCCGCAAGTCTCGCCTACTTGATCTTTGGAAAGCCGATTGGAGCGCACATCCCACGTTCACCTGAGCTAATTGGACGAAACTTAGGTCTCGAGATAACCATCTCGGCCATGCTGATGTTCGTGATTATGTCGGTGGCAACCGACAAGCGGGTAAATGCTGCAATCCCTGCTATTGCGATTGGCCTTGTCGTCGTCGTCGGGGTCTTAATTGGTGGCCCTATAACCGGTGGGTCAATGAACCCCGCCAGATCATTTGGCCCCGCATTGATAAATGGTGGCGCTGCATTAGCCAACTATTGGCTTTATGTTGTCGGACCGATGATTGGAGCAAGTATCGCTGCTCTTCTTTTCGAAGCCGTCAGGCTCGAGCCAGAGCATGCAAAAAGCGCACCCGACCTCATGCCAAAATAGAGGCATGAATAACCCATATCTGTTCCAGGGTCTCGCCGCCGGACCAACCATTGTCCGGCGAATTGTCGCCCAGATTCCGGTCGACAAGCATGATTCACTAACTGATCCTGATCGATTTACACTTCGAGAAGCCATCGCTCACATGGCTGACTGGGAAGAAATCGACCTAGGAAGAATCAAGCAAATCCTCGATTCTCCAGGTAGCACTCTTGTCCCGTTCGACGAGTCGGAACGAGCAGCCGGACAAGGCTACATTCACTCGGATATTTATAAGCAACTCGACCTCTTAGCCATGAGACGGGCAACTCTCATCGCTTTCCTTGAAACACTTCCCGCCTCCGCATGGGGCGAACGGGCCCTCCATCCCGAGAAAGGTGTTCTTACCGTTTATGACATGGCGAGCCTGATCCTCGCCCACGACACCTATCATGTCGAGCACTTAACCCAATTTCTTTAACCATCTACTTGGATGATTGAAGCATCTTCAAAACATCAAGATTAGCGTTCTCGATCTTACGTGGCCGATCCGAGTTGATGCATGAGATGACCAAATTCCCTTCATTTGGCAAATAGAATAGACCACAGAAG
>JAYUOQ010000318.1:0-3560 GCA_043760685.1 Armatimonadota bacterium
TGTGACATTGCGAGATCGGGCTTTCGAACAAGATTTGCAACCCTCGCTTCATGCGATTCGGCTTCTATGGGGCAACCGTCAGGTTGGGAGCCACAAGGGCTCGCACGAGCTTTTTTAGCAAGGCAGAGCGAAGTGGTTATTGGGTCGCTTTGGCCACTCAATGACCAAGTAGCCGAGTACGGGTTTGGCTCATTCTATCGTAGACTTAAAGATGGAGCTTCAGTCAGCTCTTCGCTTCGCGAAGCAAGGGCGGACCTGAAATCCAAGTTCGTTGATCCGGCCTATTGGGGATCTCTGATTATGTTTGGCGGCTACTCACAATGAAGATATCCCTTCGCATATTAACAACTCTCGTCTCATTGATGGCAACCATCAATATTGCGTTAGCTAATGGTGTCATTGCACGACTAGTCGATCCGACTCAGATACCTTCGATCGTTGCCGATTATCCGCAGATTCTCGGCGTCGAGGAAGCCGGGCTATCTCCCTTTGTACGATTCGGAGTTTCTCCCGGAAATATGGAAGCACTTGAATTTGCATTGGAGCAGGACATCCGGATCGTATGGGTGGAGGAAGAAGAGGAATTTGATTCTCCTGAAAACCAAAGTAGTCATGGAAGCTCTGTTGCCGCAATCTACGATAGAACCGCAACTTTTGCTTTGAACACCGGTATATGGAGACAGATTAATTTGTCCGGATTGACTCGAAGACTTATGCCCATTCGGGTCGGAATCGTTGATACTGGCATTTCAAGGTTTCAACCATCGATTCGAAGGAATGTGGTCGCAAGCGCGAGCTTTGTAGCCGGCTCGCCGACAATTGACGATGTCCCGACAAATCTTGATACGAACCTTAATGGTCAGTTTGATGAAGGCGCTGGACACGGAACCATGATTGCTGGGATCATTCTTCAGATTGTGCCAAATACCCGCCTAGTTGTAGCCAAGTCTGCAGACAGCGACGGGATTGCAACATCTTGGTCAGTCATGAAGGGAGTTGTCTTTTGTGTTGAGAACGGAGCAAAGGTCATCAATGTAAGCCTTGGGTCACCGAACCATCTCGCAGGCTTTTCGGAATTCCTTGATTGGGTTAGTGATTCGGGAAGTGTTATTGTTTCTCCGATTGGCAATAATGGCTTAAAATTGACTCTCTTCCCGGCTGGCTATTCCAGCGTTATTTGTTGCTCAGGATTGTTACCCAACAACACCAAAGCGCCATTTAGCAATTGGGAGTCAAAGGCAATGGTTTCTGCACCGGCAACAGGAATATTGAGCGCCTGGCACGACGGTGGAACAGCCGTTTGGTCAGGGACATCGTTTACCGCCCCACTCGTTACTGGTTGCATTGCGGCCGGTCTATCAGCCAAACCATTTAAAACCCCGAGCCAAGTAAGGTCAGCGGTTAAGAACTCTGGACGGGATATTGACGGTATTAATTTGAACTATCGGGGACAACTCGGAAGGCTTTTAGACTTCAAGAATCTACTGTTCTTATTGAGAAAATAGCATTCCAGTATCAAAGGGATCTACGAAGTTAGCGGGATTGGTACGTTCTGGAGGCTTTTATATACTGATGTTTTGTAATGCGCCTCAGTTCCTGGCAGGGCGTTCGTCGCTAAACCAGAAAATAGGTTTTTCTGTCAGGTCTTGGTTTGCTTCAAGCAAGGAATGATCCGACTTGAGAGGAGCCAATACCCCACTTTGTTGAGCTCTTCACAAAGTTTGGTTCCCCCATGAAGACTCACCATCGTCTGCTTTTTGTCATAGCTGCTTTTCTAACCCTCTATTGCCAATCACTAGCTAGCGGAATAATTGTCAGGTTCAAAGACCCAACAGATATTGCTGCCTTAGTAGGTGACTATCCGTTCATCCTTGATTGTGAACAAGCTGGTAAGTCACCGTTCGCACGACTTGTGGTTGAGAGTGATACCGGACAGATGTATTCCCAATTTTTAGAATCAGATGAACGAATTGTTTGGGCCGAAGACGAAGCTCTAACCAGCTTTAGGGGGAATTATAGTAGTCACGGAAGTTCAGTGGCCGCTATTTTTGACCGAGAAACCCCTGCGGCCATCAACAAGGGCATCTTCAAGCAGATCAATTTTGTTCCCCTGGCCTCTTTATTCTCCAGTTTGAAGGTTGGAATTGTCGACACCGGTGTCTCATATAGCCAGCCCTCTATACTTGACAATGTTGTCGCGGGAATGTCGTTTGTCCCAAGTTCAAGAACCATCGATGATTCCCCTCGAAACCTGGATACTAACCTTAATGGCGCATATGATGAAGGAGCCGGTCACGGAACCATGGTCGCCGGAGTCATCCTTCAGCTAGCTCCAAACACACCACTTGTCATTGCCAAATCGGCAGATAGTGATGGAGTCGGAGATTCATGGTCGGTACTGCAAGGGGTTGTGTTTTGCGTTGAAAATGGCACCAAGATAATCAACTTAAGTCTTGGTTCACGCAATCAGCTCGCTGGATTTTCAGGTTTTCTCGATTGGGTTGAGCAGTCTGGAACTGTCGTCGTTTCACCGATCGGGAATAATGCAGCAAATATGACCCTGTACCCTGCCGGATACTCAAATGTCATTTGTGTAACTGGACTGCTGTCAGACAATGTGAAGGCACCATTCAGCAATTGGAATTCAGTAGCAAGAGTCGCAGCTCCAGCTTCCGGTGTCTTAAGCGCTTGGTACGACGGCGGAAGTGCCGTTTGGTCTGGAACTTCTCTCTCAGCTCCTATTGTTTCAGGCTGCCTAGCCGTCGCACTTTCGATTGGTCCAGAACGAACACCTCACGAGATTAGAAACGCTTTAAATGTTTCTGGTAGAAACATCAACAGTCAAAATCCAGATTACGCCGGCCAACTTGGAAAACTGATTGATTTTGAAGCTTTAGTAAGGACCCTCAAAGATTAGCCAATATCGAATATGCTGTTAGCCAACGATGCGTCGAATATGTTTCCAGTTTGTCGCTATTGGTGCTCTGTTTACTTTTGTGGGTCTTGCTCTTTGGCCGTTTCCACAATTTTCGCGACCTATGGTCGTGTTGTCTGGGCTATCGTTTGTTATTGCCATCGCGATTTGGATCAAGATTTGGGGTGACTCAACTGCTGACCCCTACAGCCTTGCCAAGCTTAATGATTTGGTAAACGATGGCACTTACAACGAGGAAGATGTACCTGAAATTGACCATGAGGGTGACAAATATTGTCTTTGCTGTCACACGGTTTACGGATCACAGTTTGGAACGTGTCCCACCTGTGCGAAAAAGTAAACATGAAATACGATGACCCAAGCAAGAATTATATGATTGAGTTTCACAGCGACCTTCCAGCCAATGGCTTATATAATTGAAAAGGAGAGAGTCAGCATGCTAGTTAAAGAAGCCTTAAAACCATACATTTCAGTTGGCAGTACGACTCTTCTTCTGGTTATAGCATTGGCGTTGCCCGCAAAAGCTCAACAAAAATCAAAGAACCCAGTTCCGCTAGATGGAGCAGCCATTTATAAACAAAAGTGCGCTTCTTGTCATGGCGACAAGGGCCAAGGAGGACCTGGT
>JAYUOQ010000319.1:0-9354 GCA_043760685.1 Armatimonadota bacterium
ACTTGGTCTGGAGGTAGATACGGACGGCCGCATAGATCCACATTGCTTCGATGAGTGGAATTTGCAGAAGTTTCAAGAATCCAGAGAATTGGTGTCTGACCTTCAAGTTCAGGTTCAATCGATTGGATTCCCAACTGATCACCCATTTTACGGCACCCTTCGAACTTATATTTCACCCGATGACAAGGCTGATCTCACGAGAGCTATCGAATCATCGTATGTTGGCTTTGATGAATTTCAAGAAGCGGTCTTAACCCAAACAAAATGTCTTTGTTTAGGTGACCCCAGCGGATTCGAGGATGTTTTGACGCTCGAGTCTTCGATTGCTTTTGTCCTTTTATCGCCTGACACTATCGGCGTAGATTTTGATCACCTAGCATGGCAAGACCGAGTTGAAGACCTTAGACTTGGTGCGAACTTGGCCCAAGAGGTTGAGAATATTCGAGCGAATTTCAAAGGCGAATTACTCGATGACTCTTGGAGTGAGCCAATAGGCAAACTACTTAAATCTTTGCTTCCGCCGGGTATTGAATCCATTGACATCTGTGATGTCAATACCTGGAAGACGATAGACCTAGCTACCAAAAACGGTGTAGAAGTGAGATTACTTGCAGATAGCATTTGTCAAGATCTAAAAATCGCACCCGCACAACAATTCTGGGCCATGGAAATTGTGGTTGAGCTGGGTAACTTGCTCTCAAATGCTCCGAATTGTTCTGAGCTGAAGGTGGAGTCATCTGCTTGGCTCATTGATCATGATCTCTTGATGACTTCCATTAACGAAACTGAAAAGGCTGCCAGCATAAAGGAAGAGGCGGGTACGTCTGTAAAGCCTTCATCATGGGACGACGATATTTCTGGAATCTCCACTGTCATCGAACGTGATGGGAGCAGTGTCCTTAAGCGAATATTTGGTAAGGAGTTCAAAGCTGCCCGGATGAAAGCCTTGTTGGTCCTGCAAAATCAATCGTCAAAGCCATCAGAAATACTCGGCAGTCTTCGCTTTATTGAAAAGTATCAAAGGTCAATTGTCGCGGCTAAGCCTGGCATTTCCGCAGTTCGAGAACACTATGGTAACGAATGGAAAGGAGAAGGAACTAATTTCGATTCGGCGAGGGCTGCTCTTAACTACCTCACCAAAATTCATTCAGAAATCAAAAAGGGTCGACTCAGTCCAGAATCAATTACGATTCTTCGCAATCCGAGCATTCTCAAGCACGTCGGCGCACAAGCCTCGAAGCTTCAAAGTCTATTTTCAGAATGTTCGAAATCGATGCTTGCATTGAACGAAGTCTTAGAATCCCTCAGAGGACCTCAGCAACCTAGCCTCACAGGAGACCCAAGAGAACGGATTTACCGGTACTTGCTTGAAAGCATTGTGCCGGCCAGGGCCAAAGCGAGTTCACTGCGTACTAATCCATCAGAACATCTTTCGCTTCCAGTCATTGTCAACCAACTTAGTTCAATTTCGTCTGTCCAGGCCCAGTCGGATGCGATAGGGCAACTCGAAAATATTCTTGTTGGTGCACTTAGTCATCGCTGGACGAACCGGGAGGGGCATTTAAACGAGATCCAAGTACTCATAGAATGGGTTTCCGACTTTGTCCAGCAAGTCAATCACCGGTCCTTGCCCAACGGCCTTCTCAAATATTTTCGAGATAGGCCCAAATCGCCGGGGCTATCTCAAGCGCTCGATTCACTAAAAAAGCTTCGTGAACACTATTGTAACCAGTTGGCGCGAGTGGCAACATTAGCTGAACTTGACGGTGGAGCCGAACAATTTTTACGTCTCCCCTTCGCTACCCAAGAGGCTACAATCAAAGCTTGGCGACAACGCGTTGATAGAATTGAGGACTATTTTCGATTCAATTCATTATGTGGCCAATGTGCAGAACAGGGCTTGAACCAAATTGTTGCACTTAGTCTTAATTGGCAACACGCCTCGACTAGGCTGCTCGATGAATATGACCGCGCCTGGTGGAATTTAGTAGCAGATAATGCAATCCAAGACCGACCAAGTTTGCGCAATTTTGATCGTCCCTCCCATGAAGAGATGAGGGCCAAGTTTGTACTCCATGATCAAGACTTGATTCAACTTAATCGCAAGAAAGTTGCTTTTGCCCACTGGAGTAGTGTTCCAAGAGGGAATGCCGTTGGCGAAATGGGATTTCTCAATTTGCAGATGAACCGCCAGCGAGGACACCGTCCGATTCGGGTGGCCATGAAGGAAGCGGCATCAGCTGTTCAAGCTATCAAGCCCGTTTTCCTTATGAGTCCAATGTCAGTAGCCATGTATCTCCCGCCCGAGGGACCGCTGTTTGATGTCGTCTTGTTTGATGAGGCAAGTCAAATTAAGCCTGAAGATGCGCTTGGTAGCGTTATTCGGGCAAAGCAAATGATTGTAGTAGGCGATACCAAACAAATGCCCCCAACCAGTGCTTTCGACAAACTTACGTCTAACACTGAAGACGACGAGGATGAGTCTGAGGTTGATACTGATGCGGCCACCAAAATTATCACTCAGGACATCATAGATCAAGAGAGCATCCTTTCGTTTGCTTCGGCCAGGATTCCGGATGGATCTTCGCGAAGAAGAGACTTGAGATGGCACTACCGAAGCAGACATGAAGACTTGATTCGAACTTCAAATCGACTGTTCTACAGAGATCGGCTTATAATTTTCCCGCATCCAACAAGGCTGAATTCTGAGATGGGCCTTATCTTTCGGCACCTTCCAAATACGACTTATGCTCGAGGAGATGGCAAGAGTCACAAAAATGTCCTAGAGGCTCGAGCCGTTGCAGAGGCCGCTCGCGACCATGTCATCAACTCCCCACATTTGTCTTGCGGGCTCGTTGCCTTTAGTAAGGCACAGCAGGAGGCAATTGAAGACGAGCTTGACATTCTCAGAAAATCAGAGCCTGCCTTTGCGGAATTTGACAAGCAGCACGGATTAAATCGTCTCTTCGTCAAGAACTTAGAAAGCGTTCAAGGTGATGAGCGTGACGTGATTTTTATCTCCATCGGCTACGGTCGTGACGAGAGTGGCTTCCTCGGCATGAGCTTCGGCCTTCTTAATAATGAGGGCGGTGAACGTCGACTAAACGTTCTAATCACCAGAGCCAGAATTCGAACCATAGTTTTCTCAAATTTCACTGCGTCGGATATGCGAATTGGTGAATCGAAGAGTAGAGGCATTGAATGCCTACACACATTTTTGGCTTTTGCCGAGAGTGGCCATCTGGATGTTGCGTCCTCAGTCCTCATGATGGAGCCGTCCTATTTTGAGGAGGTAATGTTTGAACAACTTAGAAACAGGGGCTATGAAGTCGAAAAGCAAATCGGCTCCGAGGGATTCTTTATTGATCTCGCTATTCGTCATCCCAGTTTGCCTGGCCGATACGCGATAGGCATAGAATGTGACGGGGCAATGTACCACTCAGCCAAATCCGCCCGAGATCGAGATCGTTTAAGGCAGCAAGTGCTAGAAGATCGGGGATGGACAATCTACCGTATCTGGAGTACTGACTGGTGGCGTCATCCTCAACAAGAGTTAGACCGTTGTTGTGCGGCAATAGAGCGTTCTTTCGGTTCAAGGCCAGCACCTGAGCTACCATTGAGCAGGCCAATGGATGCGACTGAACGAGAAGAAACTGAACCTAGCGTCGAGATAGTTTGTGACGAGGACAAAAGCCGATCCTCGGCATCTGCCGAACCATATGTCTTTGCTGAGTTGAATTGGACGAGTTTTGACGAAATACTGGACCTGTCGACCCGAACTATTTTAAATTATGTAAAGGAAGTTTTGGACATAGAGTCGCCCGTCCATCTCGATGAGATCGTCAGACGAATAAGGGAAGCAGCAAATAAGGGCCGCGCCGGCCGACTAATTAGGGAGAAAATTGAACGTTCTGTTTCACTTGGAGAGCACTTGGGCGAACTAATTTGTCGTGGTGATTTTGTATATCGCAATAATCAAAGTGAGTTCAAAGCACGCACTCGGGAACACTTTCCAGCTCAGTACAAAAAGATTGAGCTTATTGCGCCAGAGGAGATTCTTGAAGCGATTAAATCGATAATTAGAGATTCAATCGCAGTGCCAAGGGAAGAAATCGCCAAGCCTGTTGGTCGATTCTTAGGATTTGACCGTGTTACTGAGCAAATGGAAGCTCACGTCAACGATCTTCTGACGAATTTTTGTCAATCCGATTCACTAATTCAATCTCACGGTAAGTTACGACTGCCCCCGTCATAGATTTGGCGAGCAACGTTGTCCCGAAACGGGATCTTCGTTAACCTCTGATGGGGCAAGACAATATCTCCGCGTTCCCGAGATTTGTTTGCCCTGCTTACCCTCCTTCGTCAGGGCACTTCCGCCTACGCACAAGTGCTTCGGCGAACAGGTCGGCGGGCGGGAGCGCTCCGGCGGGCAGGCTAGGCTATGCCCCCAATAAGGGCAAGGCATGGGCTTTTCTGCCGTTGCGAAAAGAAATGCTCAAGGTTTGACGTAAAATGGAATACATAAGGGAATCAATGACCATTCCGAAAGAACTTCAAGGCATCCTCGTTTCAGATGCAGACACATTAGGCGGTAGTGTTCGGTTTGCTGGAACACGGGTTCCGCTGCGTTGCTTGCTGGATGCCATAACTTGTGGTCGGAGCCTCGATTACTTCCTAGAAAGTTATCCAGGGGTCACTAAAGACCAGGCTTTGGCCGTCTTGAAGTGGGAGCAGAACAAAGCCAGAGAAACATTTGGGATGGAAATCGCTCTGTAAATGCGTGTACTGCTTGATCACTGCGTAGATATCCACTTTGCCAAACTTTTGATCGGGCACGAAGTCCAGCACACAAAAGAGATGGGCTGGGGCAATCTCAGCAACGGCAAATTGCTTGCTGCTGCCGAGGAAGAGGGTTTTTTGGTCTTGATAACCGTGGATAAAAATGTCCGTCACCAACAAAACATGGCCAAGAAAGGCATCAGCCTGATCACGCTTAACCCAAGGTTCGTAGATTACGACTTTATCGCACCGATGGCATTCAAGGTAATCGTCACACTCAACGCTGGTATCCAGCCTGGTTCAGAGATCGTAATCGATCCATGACCGCTGACGAAACTTCCCCATCGCCCGCAATTATGGGTCAATGAATTTCTTCAGCCACGGAGCCAATTCTTCCCAAAGTGGCTCAACCTTCCGGGAAACTTCAGATACCTTGGAAAACTCGAGATCGTAGTAGTATGTGTGACGGAATATGTGACGAAATCCTCGTAATTCCTCAATGGCAGCCCAATCTCCGCCAAATTGGTCTTGAAACAAATCTAGGAGCGATCTATGCCAATGGCTATCTGACGGTCGCTGAATGCCCTTGATGGTGAGAATGAAAATGAGACACTTTTCGAACCCGTTGTAAAAACTGTGATTCATGTGCCCGAGGTGCGAAGCATAGATATCTGTAGGCTGTGATTCCGTTAAGGTTTGGGTGAGGTTTAAGACTTACTTTTCTAACCGATCAATTTCGAATGAAAGGTCGCTTTTTGCCTCAGCCGACATTTATGGCCCATCCTATCTCGATCTTTGTTTCAATATGCCGTGAAAAGTCACTTTTTGAATCCAAAAGGATTAAGTCAACAGATCGTCCTACCTCTGATTCCAGCTTGGAAATCAGCAAAAATAAGTGTTCGTTCGTAAGGCCTCTTGCCGCGAAATCATAGTCTGAATCTTCTCTAAATGTCCCGTTTGCTCTGGAGCCAAACAGAAAGACTTCAGAAGCACCGAACTGGCGCAAAATCTTTACGCAGTTATCTATTGATTTGTTTGAATCAATGCTTCTTTGAATGTTGTTCACTGATGATCTCAAGCCCTCATATGGCTTACTTCCATGTTACACCAGTTTTTTGGTTTTCTTGCCCAGGAGTCAAACGGAGATTGGTATCAACCTGCCCTTGCCCTTGTCGTCTCGGCGACATTCCGAGAGGCTTTACTGGAGCTGCGAAGCAGCCAGGTGGACGCCCTCCGCCCTTGTCGTCTCGGCGACATCCCGAGAGGCTCTACTGGAGCTGCGAAGCAGCCAGGGGGACGCCCTCGCCCTTCCCACCCAAAATTCCAACGCACAGTATTTGTGCTTGTCTGTCCCTGGCATATTGACGGAATATTGCATTCGGAGATGAATTTGGTCTCGAAAGTGTATGTTTCGAGACTGTTTCAGCGCGCTAAGCCTACGGGTTGACGCAGATTAGACCAGAATGGAGTAAGAGGAGATTTATGGGCATACCGTATGTAATCGAGCAAACAGCTCGTGGTGAACGTTCTTACGACATCTGGTCGAGGCTACTAAAGGATCGAATTATTTTTCTCGGCACAGAAGTCGATGACTATGTTTCGAACCTAATCGTCGCACAACTTCTGTTTTTGGAAAAGGAAGATCCGGACAAGGATATCGACTTCTACATCAACTCACCGGGTGGTTCGGTGACGGCAGGATTGGCAATGTACGATTGTATGCAACACATCAAGTGTGATGTTGCGACAATTTGCGTTGGTCAGGCTGCATCGATGGGAGCGGTTTTACTTGCGGGTGGTGCTGCCGGTAAGCGATACGCACTGAAGCATTCACGCATCATGATTCACCAAGTTTCTGCCGGATTTCGAGGAACTGCAGCCGACATTAATGTCCAAGCTGCGGAAATTAATCGAATGATGGATAGCTTGATGGAAATCCTCAGCCGCCACTCTGGCAAGCCTGAGGAAAAGGTGCGAAAGGACTGTGAAAGAGACCACTTTTTATCGGGAGCCGAGGCCGTCGAGTACGGTTTGGTCGATAAGGTCTTGGAAAGAACTCCTTAATCCTATACAATAAAGGCATCTGAATGGCAAAGTCAACTGAACGAAGAGATCAATGTTGTTTGTGTGGAAAGGCGAAAGAGCAAGTTAAGAAGCTCATCGTCGGACTGCACGGCGCGGTTTGTAGCGATTGTATCGATCTGTGCAACGACATCCTCCATAGTGATGGTGAACCTCGTCAGTCAGGTGCCAAAGCTGCGGTAAGCGCACCGACGCAACCAGCCCACCAGCCAATGGCTCCGGTGATGAAGTCTGGATCGGTGCCAAAACCGAGGGAAATTGTGAACTACCTCGACCAATACATCATTGGTCAGGATCATGCAAAGAAGGCCCTCTCGGTTGCCGTTTATAACCACTTTAAGCGAATTAACGAGAAGGGCGGGGACGTCGAACTCCAGAAGAGCAATATTCTGATGGTCGGACCGACTGGCTCGGGTAAGACCCTGCTTGCTCAAACCTTGGCGAAACTGTTGCAGGTTCCGTTTGCAATTGCCGACGCGACGGCACTCACTGAGGCTGGATATGTTGGAGAGGACGTCGAAAACATCCTGCTCAAGCTTTATCAATCAGCGGAAACAATGGACCCTAACAACGCAAAGGAGCTTTGCGAAAGGGGAATCATTTATGTTGACGAAATCGACAAGATTTCGCGAAAGAGCGACAACCCGTCGATTACTCGCGACGTCAGCGGTGAAGGCGTTCAGCAGGCGTTGCTAAAGATTCTTGAAGGCACGGTAGCCAATGTTCCGCCGGGTGGCGGTCGAAAGCATCCTCAACAGGATTATTTGCAGATCGATACTTCGAACATCCTGTTTGTCTGTGGAGGCGCATTTGAAGGCGTCGAAGAGATGATCAAGCGTCGAATGAAAGAAAACGTAATGGGCTTCCGATCGGATCCTCAGAGCAAGGTTGACGCTCCGAACGATATCCTTCGTCACGTAATGCCAGAAGATTTGCTCAAATTTGGTCTGATTCCCGAGTTCATTGGTCGGCTTCCGGTCATTGCGACTCTCGATGTCCTCGATGAAGCCGCGCTGATTAGAATTTTGAGCGAGCCAAGAAATGCGATTCTCAAGCAGTACACCCGGTTCTTTGAACTCGATGGCGTTGAGCTTGTGGTTGAGCCAGGTGCGTTGTGTGAAGTCGCTCGAGAGGCGCTCAAGCGAAAAACTGGTGCCCGTGCACTTCGAGCCATCATTGAAAGTGTGATGATGGACGTCATGTACGAGGTTCCTTCTTCCGAAGATATTAAGCGGGTCATTCTTCCTGATGGAATTATTGATCAAGGAAAGTTACCAATCCTGATGAGCGCGGAAGACTTACGAAAGGCAAGCTAAAAGGCGTTGCCTGGATGAGTTTCGGCTTGGTAGGATTTTTCTACCAAGCCGATTTTAATTACCATGTCTGGTCAAGCAATAGAGGGTACGAAGCGAGAGTTCTTTCCACAGCTAACGTCTGTGCGATTCTTTGCCGCTCTGATTGTGATTTTGTACCACTATAACGAGGAGTTTGCCCCTTACCTTCCGACCTATGTTTTGAACTTTGTGGAGCATGGATACGTTGGGGTTTCGTTCTTTTTCGTGCTTTCTGGGTTCATCTTGGCGGCGAATTATTACGACCGGCTGTTAAACAAAACGGTTTCGAAGGCAGATTTTTGGTGGGCTCGGTTTTCGCGAATATATCCGCTTTACATGCTTTCGATTTTGATCGTGTTGCCTCGGTTCTTTATTCCCCTCAGCATGGATCCTTTGCCAAAGGACGCGATATACGCCCATGCTCATCCGTTTGAGCTGTTGTTCGTGGTGGTTTTTGCCTTACAGAGTTTTGCGTTTCCGAGCGGCGCATTCTTTAATTCACCCGTTTGGTCGATCAGCACCGAGGTGTTTTTCTACCTTTGTCTGCCGTTCTTGTTGCCGCTGCTGAACAAGATAAAGACTCGCGGGCTGATGCTTACGTTGGGCTTTTTGTTGCTCTACTCGTTGGCTGGAGCTTATTGCTACCATCAGAATATTTTCACGGTCAACTTGCCGAAGATTGGGATCGCGTATACGGAATCGGTCGATTCATTTTTGAACCAGTTCGTGCGAATGAGCTTTATCACTCGGCTGCCAGAGTTCCTAGCGGGCGTGATCGGATTTAGAATTTACCGTGAGATCCTTACGGGTAACAAGAATCCGTGGCTGTTGCCTTTCACGATATTGAGTGCGATTCCATTTTTGGGACTCATGATTGTTGAGCCAAGCGAGAATGTGATCAATACGGTTCTTTATTCTGGGCAAGTACTTGGTATTCCGTTTTTTGTGTTTTTGCTGCTTCTATTGATCCAGTCAAAATCGCGGATTGTCGCCGCCCTGAAGCACCCGAACTGGGTGTTGCTTGGTGAGGCTAGCTTTGCGTTGTACCTCTTTCATATTCCGATTAAGAATGCGGGTCAGCTGATTGTTTCGAAGTTCCTTCACGGCGACAAGAACAACATTTGGTTTTGTTTATGCCTCATCGCTTTTAGCGTGGCGA
>JAYUOQ010000320.1:0-3556 GCA_043760685.1 Armatimonadota bacterium
ACCGAATCGCTAAGTCGGCAAAGTCAGATTGCCTGGTAATCGATGTGGTGGACAACGGCAAACGGTTAACCGCTCCGAAACCCGAAAAAGAAGAAGACGCGCCTTCCCTGGCTGGCGTGGTTGGACTTCCTCAGGATTTCGATCTCGAAGGTCACACATTGCTCGAAGCCATGCAGAAGTGGGACAAGCTCGATCCTCGCGCTCAGGCATTGTTGTTCCGTCGCAACGTCAACTTTGATGAGCTGGATTCGTCGCTTACTGCGGTTGATATTCTGTCCGAATTGACTCCACCGGAAGAGGTTCTCGGAATCAGCGGCAACGCTTGGATGAAGGTCGGAGAAGGGCGTTACCTCCTAGCTTGTGGATCTTCAAAGCTCGAGGGCCATCGCATGGCGGCTATCGAAGAAGACGCCCTCGGATTCTTTCACCTGGTTGTGACATCGAGTGTCAGGGATCCGATTGAATTTGAGCTTGGTAGAGAAGTGAGTGATGCATTCCGAAGAGCGGATCGAAAGATTAAGGATGTTTGGCCATTCACGAAAGGGCTTACGCTTGCCCAAACCGGCTGGCGGCAAAACAATGTGACTCAAGATCAAAAAGAAGCCCTCCGATCGATGGGAGTTGGTGAAAATGTCCTTGCGATGCTCGATACAGCCGGACAAGCTTGGACCCTGTTAGAACTGAAGAAGCGCGAAATGGCAAAAACCTAGCTTCCTTTTGAGGGCAATTCAGACCACAAAATCAGACTTGTTTCCTACCTACCTACCTACTATTTGAACTCAAAATTAAGGTTTAATGATGGTAGAGCGTTATGACCCCCCAGAAAGGTTTCAATTTTTTCAGAAACTTTGTGGCCTCTCCGATTGATTCGGGAGACCGGCTCCCTGGTAATTCAAATTTTGCGAGTTTTGCCTGGTTTGCGCTCTTTTACAACCTACTTGTCGTCGGTTGGGGCGTTTTTCTTCGAGCAATGAAGTACGGCGATGGCTGTGGTTATAACTGGCCGCTTTGCAACGGTCCCAAAGATCCAACAAAAGGTCCGATCGCAACCATCATCGAATCTTCCCATCGGATTTCAACTGTTCTCGCTGGCTTTATCGCTATCGCACTCTTTGTTTGGGCGATTCGATCCTTTGCCAAATGGCATCCAGCGAAGATTTTTGCCGGAATAGCTTTATTTTTTACGGGTCTTGAGGGTCTTGTTGGACGACATCTGGTCGTCAAGGGACTCGTTACCTCCAACGACACGCTTGAAAGGGCCCAGTGGATGGGAGTTCACGTCGTTAGTACATTCATGCTCGTTGGCGCGATTGCTCTGGCCGGCTTATCGGCCAGCAATATCCGTCCATTTCAATTCAAAAAGCAAGGTGCTGCTGGCTGGCTTCTCGGCTTTGGATTTCTCGGAACGATGCTGGTTGGCGTCAGTGGAGCAATCTCTGCTTTTGGTCACCAAGTTCGTCCAGATGTCGAGGGGCTCAGTGAAATGCTTAAGCCTACGGCGTTTTGGGCAAGTAAGCTTGCCGTAGCGCATCCAATCGGTTCGATCTCAATTGGCCTTTATTTGCTGTTGATGTGTAGCCTTATTCAGCACTTGCGTCCAGATCCATTTGTCAAAAACGCCTCCAAACTGCTGATCGGAATTTTGCTCTTTCAAATGGCGATTGGTGGTCTAAATCTTTTCCTCAAAGCTCCAGTCTTTCTTCAAATGGTTCATCTCGTCTTAGCTGACTTGAACTGGATTTCGGTCGTCGTACTGGCTGCCGCCGCCTTTGGCGTCGGCATTGAGCCTGTCGAAGCCCGACCTGCGCCAAACAAAGCTGAAGTTCCGGAAACTTTGAAAGGAAAAGACTTGATCAAGGCCTACGTGGCATTAACCAAGCCAAGAGTTATAAGCCTTCTATTGTTCACCACCATGACGGCAATGGTCGCCGCCAAAGGTATGTGGCCAGGGACCGCTTTGTTTTTGATCGTCAGTGTTGCCGGTTACATGGTTGCTGGTGCGGCAAATGCGATTAACATGGTCATCGACCGTGACATCGATATATCGATGAAAAGAACCTCAAAGAGGCCGACAGTAACTCAGAGTATCTCCAGCTTTAATGCCCTCGTATTTGCGTTTGCGCTTGCTTCTCTCTCGTTTTTGATGTTGTGGGTGTTTGCAACCCCTTTAAGCGCCCTGATGGGATTAAGCGGCCTCGTTTTTTATGTCGTGATCTATACGATGCTCCTCAAGCGACGAACTTGGCATAACATTGTTATCGGTGGTGCCGCCGGAGCATTCCCGCCTTTGGTCGGATGGGCAGCCGTTACGAATAGCCTTCCCCCATTGGCTCTGTACTTATTCGGAATTATTTTTGTCTGGACGCCGGTCCACTTTTGGGCTTTGGCCCTGCTGATAAAAGATGACTACGCCGCTGCCGGTGTTCCGATGCTGCCCGTCGTGAAAGGCGACCGAGTAACCGTTATTCAAATCGGCGTTTACATGGTGGCAACAATCATCACCACATTCGTTCCTTTGCTGTTTCCCCAGGTTGGTTGGATCTATGGAGTCAGCGCGTTTGTCCTCAATTTAATCCTCATTCGTAGTTTCTGGAAACTTTGGAAAAATATGTCAGAGCGACTGCCGGCAAGTGGGCTTTTCCACTACAGCATGCTGTACTTGGCAATATTGTTTCTTATGTTTGCCATCGATAGAGTTGTGGTGATGGCATGAAGGCAAAGCATTTCGGAATCCAGACTCGGTATCATCATTTTCGGTCTGCGAACATCAGTTTCGCAAACAGCAACCGCCTGCAAGGAAGCAGTGTGGGCGCTAACAAAAGGAGCATCGGTAGATAAATATGGGTTCGCAGGTCTTTAAACCAAATGCCAACTCAATAGCGCACATGACGATTATTGCAATCGCAGTGTTGCCATTGACGGTTGGTCTCGCTCTCGCGGCATTGTCGCGGTCGCCAGCCAATACAAAAGTAGGCGTCGCAAAGAATCAACCAGTTCCCTTTTCCCACCAACACCACAATTGGGAGTTAGGAATTGATTGTCGTTACTGTCATACTAGTGTCGAAAAATCGAGCTACGCTGGCATTCCTGCGACCGAAACTTGCATGAGCTGTCACTCGCAAATTTGGACGAACTCACCGCTCCTTGAGCCAATCCGACAAAGCTATGACACGGGAGTTCCTATCAAATGGAACAAGGTCAATAAGGTTCCTGATTTCGTTTTCTTTAATCACTCGATTCACATTAACCGAGGCTTAAACTGCAACACATGCCATGGTCCAATGCAAGACCAGCATATTACGGCAAAAGGCAATGCATTCCAGATGTCGTGGTGTCTTGATTGCCACCGAGCCCCAGAACGATTCCTCAATTGGAACAAGGATGTTGCTAAGGACTATCCGGGACTCACTCCACGAGAATTGGCATTCAAGTTCTATTGGAAAATCCAGACAAAAGGAAAGGGCAACCTGACCTCCCAGGAAACTGAGCTTGCCAACGGTGTATACAACGGTTCAAATGATCCAGAAGATTTGAAATCAGGAAAAGAGATTATCGA
>JAYUOQ010000321.1:0-9332 GCA_043760685.1 Armatimonadota bacterium
CCGCCGAAAAGTCATCAATTGTCTCTGGCGAAGCGGCTTGCCATGTACCCGTGACATCCGACATTTTGGTGTTAGAGATCGCTTTGGTAACCGTAAACATCCGAACCATCGGATCGGTTTCTTTCTTGGCTTGGTCTCGGTCGAGCGCATTTCGCTGAACCCATTCCATGTTCGATTGCCCGGAACAAATCCATACTTCACCAACGTAAACGTCCTTGATCACTTTTGTCGAAGACCCCTCGATAGTCAGGTCATAGGGTCCACCGGCCTTCATGGATGGGATCATTGCCCGAAACTTACCGTCAAGCGGCGTGATCGCGAAAAACGATTTTCCATCAATCGTCACTTTTACCGTCCGACCAGGCTTATCCCAACCCCAAACAGGAACTGGCTTGTCACGCTGGAGAACCATGTGATCGGAGAAGAAAGCCGGAACGCCAAACTCGGCTGCACTGGCAAGAAAAAGAATACTGGTGAGTACCATTGGTACCGCCATTTTATGTCGAAATGGTCAGACGTTACAAGGGTCTTCGTCGACTTCAAGAAAAACAGTGATGCTTGATTTGTCTTTGACCAGCGGTTAGCATTACCAAAATACGGCAAAATAGAACCTAACCTCCGATGCCTCGCGTTACCATTCTCCTCACTTGCTACAACCACTTGGCGTACCTTCCGGCCGCTCTTGATGGCATTCGGAGCCAAACCTTTCAAGATTTCGAGGTGATTGCAATTGATGATGGGTCAACCGATGGCTCACGCGACTGGCTTGCCGCCCAACCACGAATCAAGTTGGTCCTGAACGAAAAAAACCTCGGCACTTACGGCACTCTAAACAAAGGACTCGACCTGGCAACCGGAGAGTTCATTGCCGTATTGAACGACGATGATGTCTGGATGCCGGAAAAACTTGCCAAGCAAGTTGCATTGCTCGATGCGAATCCAAAAGTTGGCTTAGTCCACACCGAAGGCGAATTCATTGATGGCAAAGGAGTCGTTTTTGAAGGTGAACCACTCGGATTCAAGTTCCCTCGGTTCGAAACCGGGGACATTCTTCTTGACCTCGTTTACGAAAACAAAATCATCGCTTCGGCTGCTCTCTTTCGATCCTCCATTATCAAAGAGATCGGCGGTTTCAACGAAAACTACTTTGGCTCCGGTGACTGGGAGATGTGGTTCCGCATAGCCGAGCACTACGACGTTGGTTGCGTCAATGAAAAGCTATCCCAGTACCGAGTTCACGGCGCAAATGCATCCCACAAACTTGAGAAAATATGGCGAGACGACCAAATGCTTCGGGAGTGGATGCTTCCGCGCTTAGAAGACCTCGAAACACGATTTCCTGCCGACCGCCTCAAAAATGCCATGGCCCATTGCTGGGCAACCCTTGGCACCGTAAGGATGCTCAACGGTGAAGCAAAGTCATCCAGGGCAGCATACCGATCAAGCATGCACTATCTACCCGGTCGCGTCAAGAACTATCTGCGTTACGGCGCGACTTATCTCGGCGCCAAAACGTTCAGAAAATTGAACTAGCTCTTGCGACGGCGACGAACAAGAATAGCCAAACCGGCTGAAAGTATGACGATAGAACCGGGTTCTGGCACTGCTTGGACTCCAACATTGAATCCGCCCCAGTATTCTGCAGGTGAAGCCGTAAACGAAATCGAAGTAAAGGTTCCCTTGAACTGAATTACCCCATTCCCTTCAAACCCGGTTAATCGGTTACCGAAAGGATTTGAAAGGGCGTTGCCGTTATTTCCAAAGTATCCGCCTCCCTGGCTCAAAATCGTAAACGGAGTATTAAAATCGTAGTTGCTAGGTTGCCCCTGTTGGCCAAGGCTAACAATTGCCATGATCGGATCAACGACGGCGACCGAGAAATTTATCGTATTGTTGATTGGAGCATTCGTTTGTCCAGCCAAAGCAATGATGTCTTTTGCCGCCGGTGCGTTCCCAACCAACGAGTCCGTATAAGGGCTTGGACCACCGTTAAAGCCAGTGAAGTAGTAAGTACCGGAATTGTTTCTTTGGGTATCGGCAACAACATGACCTGAATATGAAACCCCAATAACTGAACCGTTCGAATTCACCATTTGTCCAGTTACGCTGCCTGGTGAGCCTGTTGCATTGCAAAATACTCGGCATAGCGGAACCCTACAGGATCTGCTTGAGCCATCATCGGAATCAAAAACAATCCAAAGATCAGGTATTTCTTCATAAGCCAAATCAAAGCAAAACCTTGTCGGGCAAGCCTGGCAAGCTACTTTAGGTTCTATTTTAACAAATTGACAATTGGTTTTGCTTCAAAGGTGAATTTGTTGGCACTTCTACTAGGCTGTTCGGTGTCCTCGAATCTCAACCAAACAACGCGAGACTATCTCGAACGCGCGCCCTAATTCCTCGGCGGTATTCCCGACTCCAATCGAAAATCTAATTCCTTCCTTAGCTTCGTTATCGCTATATCCGCAGGCTAACAGAACATGGCTTGCTTCGATGCTTCCACTACTACAAGCTGCACCGCTACTGGCACTGATCCCCTCCCGATCGAACCTAATGAGCAAAGTCTCAGCGTCAATTCCTGGGAATCTAATATGAATATGGCTGTCGAGAGTACTGGTTCTATCCTTCACGGTAAGAACAGCACCTATCGTGAGAAGCGAGTCCAAGAACCGATCCCTTAGCACCCTAAGCTTCATTGGCTTATGCCCAAGAATGGCCTCACCAAATCCAACAATGCCAATGACATTTTCAGTGCCACCACGCATTTCGCGTTCCTGTTCACCACCGGTAATCAACGGTTTAATCTTCGTGCCATTGAGAACTGCCAAGGCACCGACTCCTTTTGGACCGTTTACTTTATGGGCGGCTACCGAAACCAAATCCGCACCTAGCACGATGGGGTTCGGGACGGCCTTGAGAAATCCTTGGACGTGGTCACAATGAACTTTAATTTTTCGCTTGTGTGCCAACGAGATGACTTCCTTTAGCGGCTGAATCGCTCCGGTCTCATTATTGGCCATCATCAGCGAGACAAGCAAAACGTCATCGCTCAGTGCGGACTCAAACTTCTTGAGATCCAAAAACGACTCACGATCAACTGGCAAAAGTTCGACAATGTAGCCAAGCTTCTCAAGAATGAGCCGGGTGTTCAATACGCAGTGATGTTCGACTGCCGAAAGAAGGATTCGTTTCCTTAGGGAATTCTCGTTTGCTAAGGCAGTACCAATAATGGCAAGGTTTGCTGCCTCGGTACCGCTGCCGGTAAAGACTACTTCAGCAAACATACACCCAAGGGCTTCGGCTACAATTTCACGGCTCCAGTCAATCTCGTGCTTGGCATTCCGCCCATGCTCATGAAGACTCGAAGGGTTTCCAAATCGCTCCATTGCCTCAGTCATTCGCGTTTTGACATCTGGAAGCAACGCAGTTGTTGCCGCGTGATCAAGATAGATGCGGGAATGCTTTGGTGACATAGGGGACCCTTCAAAAGTACCATAACTACGAAAGGTCCAAGTTAAGGCTTCCGAGTGTAGTCCTTACTTTACGACAAAGTAAGGAACATCAAGAAACCTTTCTATCACTATTTTGCGACGAGCGCAGTTGCCTTTCGGATGACTTCGTTCTTGTACTCTTCAGTCGTCGCCTTTCCGCCAAGGTCACCAGTAAGACACGTGCCTTCTTCGCAAATTTCGAGGACGGCATTAAGAATTCTATCGGCCTTTTCACCTTCGCCAAGGTACCGAAGCATCATCAGCGAGGAGAATAGCAACGCAGTTGGGTTAGCAATTCCCTTACCAGCGATGTCTGGAGCTGAGCCATGGACCGCTTCAAAAACGGCGCAAGTCGCACCTATGTTTGCCGAGGCTGCCATTCCAAGACCGCCAACAAGTCCTGCGCAGAGGTCGGAAATGATATCTCCATAAAGGTTTTCAGTGACGATAACATCAAACTGCTCGGGCTTAATAACAAGCTGCATACAACAGTTGTCAACAATAATGTCGTCACAAATGAGGTTTGGATACTCCTTCGCCGCCTTATAAAACTCCTCGAGAAACATGCCGTCCGTGAGCTTCATGATGTTCGCCTTGTGAACCGCGGTAATGCGCTTTCGGCCCTGCTTCTCCACCATGTTAAAGGCGTATTTGAACAGGCGTTGACAACCAGGTCGGGTAATGACCTTAATTGACTGAGCAACATCGGGATGAGGCTGGAACTCAATTCCCGCATAAAGATCTTCCGTGTTCTCCCGGACAATGATTAAGTCAATTTTCTTGTCTTCGTATGGACCATGGACGCCAGGAAAAGTCTTGGTGGGCCTGACGTTTGCAAACAAGTCAAGGGCTTGGCGCAAGATAACGTTGGCTGACTTGTGTCCCTTGCCAACTGGAGTAGTTGTTGGACCCTTGAGGGCTATTCCAAGCTCCTTGATTTGGGCTATGGTTTCCGCCGGCATAGCATCGTGTCCCTTTTCTACTGAACCAATTCCACCTTCAAGATAAACCCACTCGGCCTCAAAGCCGACTGCTTCAAGAATTTCGATAGTCGCGGAAGTAATCTCTGGTCCAATGCCGTCGCCAGGAATGACGCCAATTTTTCGTTTGCCCATATAGTCTTAATATTGGCAAATATACGGTCGATAAGTATCGTTAGGAGGAATGTTGCCTGGCAAAAGTCCGCGTTTTAACCTAACTTGAATCTGATTGTCAGCATTCGGAAGCATAATAGGTTAAGTTAGCTGTGAGGGTTTGACTTGAGATTAATTGACATTACATTGGATGGAGAGCAGGTTGCCCACTTAGGGACTGCGCCGCGAACAAGTCGTTTTGACTTAACTGTTGTGGTGCCTACCCTGAATGAGGCCCAAAACATTCCAATCCTTTACGCCTCGCTTCAAACTGTGCTAAATAAGATCAAATGGGAGTTGGTCATCGTCGATGACAACTCAAAGGATGAATCTCCCGCATTGCTGGTCGATATGGCCAATGAAAATGACAATTTCCGATTCCTGCGCCGCTTCGGACGCAGTGGACTCTCGACCGCGTGCATCGAAGGCATGATGACCTCGGCATCGCCGATCATCGCCGTCATGGACGCTGATGGACAGCATGATGAGACCAAGCTTCTGAAGATGTTGGCAATCCTGCAATCCGATACCGCCGATGTTGTAGTCGGGAGCCGGTTTGTAGAGGGTGCAGATGCTTCGACATTTTCCAATTTCCGAACCAAGCTCAGCCTCTATAGTAACGTAATGGCTCAGAAGTGGTTTAACGTGCCCCTAAAAGACTCAATGGGCAACTTCTTTATGCTGAAGCGACCAGTCATAGAGGCCGCTGCTCCATTTCTGTGCGGTCGAGGACAGAAGTTACTTTTTGATATCCTGCTTGTTGGTCCAAAGGATCTTCGAGTCGCGGAAGTTCCGATTGTGTTTGGTTCTCGAGAGCATGGCGAAAGCAAGCTGAGCCACATTGCCGCCATCGATTTTGGGTTGCAATTGTGGGATCGAAAGTTCGGATCCATACTGCCCACGAAGGCAATCATCGACCTAACCCTCATCGCCACCTATTCGCTGATTACCACCCTGTTCACGTGGTCAACCATGAAGATCTGGCACCTCGCGACCGGTGTGTTTCCGGCGGCCCCGACTTTGATTCCACTTGCGGCGTTCCCTTCCCTCCTTCTTGCTTTTTACGGCAGTGTCTTGATCACTCCAAAACGCAAACGGACAAAGGGAGCTAGTTTGGCAAAAGAGCTTGTATCGTATCTCATCATTGCTTCTCCTTTTGTCGCAATGTCAGCCTGGATTACCAGCGGCATCATGAGCCCCGGAGACCCACGCCTAAGACTATTGTTCGGGGCCTCTGTCGTATCGAGCGTAGGACTTGTTATTGCTTCCAACTGGCGGAAAGAAGCTCTTGCTCGTCGGTAAGAGTGACCCATGACGGAATCCAGCCCGAAGAAATTCAACCTAAGTTGGCTCGGAATCGCGTTGATCGTGATCGGGTTTGCGGAATTTGTTTTCGTATACTTGCTACAAGACAAAGCCGCCTTAACTTCCTCGATTTACACCTACTATCAGTCGGAGTATTACGTCCACCTCTCGAAGTTTGAAATTCCATGGATTAACTTCCGATTCGAATATCCTCCCCTGGCGGCATATGTTCTTCTCTTCCCCGCATTCTTTTCTGGACTAAGTGTCCTTTGGGTTTCAATTCTACGGGGACTTTCAACCCTCGTCTTAACCCTGCTAACGATTCGATATCTTAATCGTTGCGAAAGGATTCCGAGGGAAATTCAAAATCTAACTAGCCTATCGATTGGAATCATGGCCGTCCTAGTGCCGGGGTTCTATTTTGGACTCTTTGATTGGGCCCTTGTTCTTTGCAACATCTTGATGTCTCTCATTCTCTTTGGCCGGGCAAAGCCTTCCGGCTCCGAAAAAGCGTTTTGGCCCCTGGTCTTCTTTGGAGCATCAATTAAGTTGATGCCCCTCATGGCGGCTCCATTTTTGCTTCAAGTTAAGAGCCTTAGGGAAAAATCGAACTTCTTATCAACGCTAGCCATCACAGCTTTGATTCACGTTCCCTTTCTTCTCCTTGGTTTCCAGAATTTTCGATTCTTTGTTTCCTACCATCGGATGCGATCCATCGACTGCCTGTCTACGTACGCTTGCCTTCTCAATGCACTGGAACGGCTAGGGAAAGTCACGATTGATCGAAAGTGGAACTATGGAGCACTTGAACTTACGGGTAGCCTCAGCTCACTGTTTGCCAAGGCGTCATTGCCCGCATTTGTCCTGATTCTTGGGGGACTAGCTCTGGTGACACGAAACCTCATCAAGAAGGGGTTGGGAGCAAAGGCTGCATTTGGAATGTATCTCGTAGCATTTCTTGCCTATCCCGCAATTAGTAAAGTCAGTCAAGGGAATTATTGCGTTTGGTCTGCAGTCACTCTCATTTGCTTTTGGCTGATCGGTTTTCAAAGGCAAGATTTCGTTCGCAAAACATTCGTTGGGCTCTTTCTCTTGCTTGCCATAGGCTGGTACCAGGATCAGCGCTTTGGAGATTTCATGCTCCCAATGGTTCCTTGGTCAATGATCATCGTTAGTTCTGTCCGACAGATACTGACCTTGGTTCTCGCTGGTTATTGTTTGAAGGAAATCCTTGCGGAAATTCCCCCTAAAGATTTTGCTGTTATTACGTGAGGAATCTATGGCAATTCAAGTTACCGAAACCGCACCCTCTAAACATCCTCATTTGAATTATCTAGACGGTATTCGAGGGTTTAGCGCACTCTATGTTGTACTTCATCATGTTTCAACGGAGTTAAACAATTACCAGAACCTTCACCTCGGACCAGCGAGACTCATGCTCTTAATGTCGAAGTTGTTCTCCTGGGGTGGTCATGATTGCGTAACGATCTTTATATGCCTGAGCGGTTTTAGCCTCACGATCCCGCTTGCGAAAAGTGGCTATCAAACTCTCTTGGTGCCAGGAAATCTTCGTAACTACTTTATTCGACGTGCTCTAAGAATTGCCCCTCCTTACTTCTTTGCGATTGCTGGCGTCCTCTTACTTGCAGCAATCTATCCAGGAATTTCAATTCAAACACCAACGAACTGGAGCTTTGCGCTCCCCATCCTTGACCTTCGTACTGTGCTCTATCACATCTTCTTTGTCCATGCTTTGGATCCAAGTCAGGTTTACAGACTTAGTCCACAATTTTGGAGTATCGGTACCGAAGCCCAACTCTACTTTTGGCTTCCTATTGTCATTGTGCCTTTCGCAGTCAAGAAATCATTCCTTTGGGGGATCATAGCATCACTAATTGCTTGCTTGATACTCATCCCGATTAAGCAATTCGATCGGGCTTGCCTCCACTACGTTTTTACATTCAGTTTAGGGGCCCTAGCCGCAGACCAAATCTTCAATCCACAGCGAAAAGGGCGAGGTTATCCAATCGGAATTGTATCGCTCGCGGTCGGACTTTATGTGGGATCGGTAATTTTAGCCAAATCCACTGGGAGCATTTGGGGCACGCGAGATCTTTTGCTGTCACCAATTATGGCATTCGGTATTTTTGCCCTTGCCAGAGACACAACCCTTAGCCGAGCCATCGAGAGAATTCGCAACATCCTTTCATCACGACCAATGATGTTCCTCGGCAAGATTTCATACAGTCTCTACTTAGTTCATTACGTTATTATCGGCTTTCTGCACGCTCTCTTTGTATCCAATGGCTTAAGCGTTCATCACACCGTTATTGGCCTCATATTGGTAGCTCCCCTGCTAAGCATTTTCATTGCTAAACTGCTTCGAATGACCGTCGAGGCACCATCCATGAAATTAGCAAAGAACTACCGTGACCAGGGTCAAAAAATAGTCCTTGCCGAAAGCCCCATAAGTGCACTAAAATAATTGAAACGATTTACTACGCTACTCGTCGTACAATAGAAGCAATATGAAAAGCCTTCGATTAATTTCAACCCTTGGGGTCCTTGCGATTTGCACAGTCTTCGCGTCGGCTCAAGATTCAGGCCTTGGAAGAGGTCAAAGAGACAAAGACTCCGGTTCAAAATCTCGTAACGATTCTCCCCCACCTTCTAGTCAAGGTCGATCAAAAGATCGAGGTTCTGAACCGACACGAAGCGCACCACCTCAAGATTCTGGTCGCTCGAAAGATCGTTCATCGGAGCCTAGACAGCCTTCGTCTCCACCACCACAAGATTCAGGTCGTTCGCGAGATCGTTCTTCTGAGCCTAGACAGCCTTCTTCACCACCACAGGACTCAGGTCGTTCCCGCGACCGATCGTCAGATCCAACTCGAAGCGCACCACCACAAGACGGTGGCTTAGGGCGAGGACAAGGGTCAGGCAGTTCTGGTAGCACCGGAACTTCACGAGATCGAGGATCACAGCCTCGACAATCGCCGCCACCACAAGATTCAGGTCGAGGACAAGGTTCAACTGGTTCCCAGTCGGGCGGAACACTTCCGTCACGAGGAGATCGCGGATCAAACCCAAGACAGACACCTCCACCCCAAGATGGTGGACTTGGTCGAGGACAAGGTTCAGGCAATTCCGGTGGAAGCGGATCACAATCTGGCGGAACACTTCCATCGAGAGGCGATCGCGGTTCAAACCCACGACAAACTTCACCACCACAAGACGGTAGCCTCGGAAGAGGACAGAGTTCAGGTTCTTCAGGAACATCTCGTGATCGAGACCAGAACACTGGTCGAGTACCGGTTGGTTCTCAAGGAGACTCTGGTCTCGGACGAGGACGAGTTGGTGGTCAACCTGCTCAAGGTCGAGTCGAAAACCAAGTTTCACGAAG